>CAZVPB010000073.1:0-10678 GCA_964628165.1 uncultured Cyanobium sp. | reverse complement strand
CCCTGGGCGGCGGCTATCCCAAGGGCCGGGTGGTGGAGGTCTACGGGCCGGAGAGTTCCGGCAAGACCACCCTCACCCTCCACGCCATCGCCGAGGTGCAGCGGCGGGGCGGCGTGGCCGCCTTCGTCGACGCCGAGCATGCCCTCGACCCGGTGTACGCCGCGGCCCTCGGGGTCGATGTCGAGAATCTGCTGGTGTCCCAGCCGGACACCGGCGAGATGGCTCTGGAGATCGTCGACCAGCTGGTGCGTTCCGCCGCCGTCGACATCGTGGTGGTCGACTCGGTGGCGGCCCTTACCCCCCGCGCCGAGATCGAGGGGGAGATGGGCGACCTGGCGGTGGGCAGCCAGGCCCGTCTGATGAGCCAGGCGATGCGCAAGATCACCGGCAACATCGGCAAGTCGGGCTGCACCGTGATCTTCCTCAACCAGCTGCGCCAGAAGATCGGCGTCACCTACGGCAACCCGGAAACCACCACCGGCGGCAACGCCCTGAAGTTCTACGCCTCGGTGCGGCTCGACATCCGCCGCATCCAGACCCTGAAGCGGGGCACGGAGGAGTACGGCATCCGCGCCAAGGTGAAGGTGGCCAAGAACAAGGTGGCGCCTCCGTTCCGGATCGCGGAGTTCGACATCCTCTTCGGCCGCGGCATCAGCACCCTGGGCTGCCTGCTCGACCTCGCCGAGGAGACCGGGGTGGTGACCCGCAAGGGGGCCTGGTACAGCTACGAGGGCGACAACATCGGCCAGGGGCGCGACAACACCATCACCTGGCTGGAACAGAACCCCTCCCAGCAGGAGGAGATCGAGACCCTCACCCGCCAGCGCCTCACCGAGGGCGCCGACGTGAGCGCCAACTCGATGAAGCCCCTGGCCGCGGCGGCCCGCAACGGCAACGGGGTGGGGGACCTGGCGGCCGCCGGCTGAGCGGCGGCGAGGGCTCAGGCGGCGTCGGCGAGGGCGTCGGCGCCGCTGGTCCGGTCCGAGGGCACCAGGGAAAGGGGAGCCTGCAGGATGTGGGCAACCCGCTGGAGTTCCTCGATCGCTTCGGCACCCTCCAGCTTCACCAGTTCATGGCCATCGCGGCACTCCACCCAGCTGATGCCGAAGTCGGACAGCTGGAAACGGATCACGTGACCCTCGCCGAGGGTGGCCACGAAGGAGGCGCCGAGGCCATCCCGGCCGTCGCCGCATCGATAGAAGCTGGCGGCATGGCCGCGGCGGCGCAGGCAGCGGGCCAGGGCCTCCAGGCTGAGCAGAAGGTCGTGGATCACCGCGCGGTATTGCTCGGCAAGGCGGGCGAACATGAACCCGGTCGTGGGGGAAGTGCCCAGAGCCTAAGGTTTTCTTCCGATTTCGGCAGGGGTGGTGTTCCCTCTGTGAGGAAACCCATTCCCCCACGGGGCCGATCAACCGTCCTGGAGCGTCCACCAGCCGGCGGCGGGGCCGATGAAGCGGACGGTGACCCAGAACACCACCAGGGCGGCGATGCCGATCCAGGCACCACGGGTGGTGAGGCTCACGAAGCGATCGGCCTGGTTCCGGGTGAGCGGCAGCCAGGCCACGATCCGGGGAGAGTCGTCGACCGGGCGGCGGTTCGGCTTCGGCTGGCGGGGCGGCAGACCCTGGGCGGCGCGGCGCTTGGCTTCCCCCATCGCGATCGGGCGTCACAGCCCTCAACGTAAGGGACTCCCCGGCCGGATCAGGGGGGGAGCAGGCGACTCAGCTGCACCCAGGGCTCGAGGCTGCGGAGCACCTGCCGCCCCCAGCTGCGACCCCGCAGCCGTCCGTCGAGCACCGCCAGCCGTCCGCCGCCGCGGCGCAGACCCGCCACACTCCGCTGCAGTCGATGGAGGGCCTCGGGCAGCAGCAGTTCCCGGAACCAGTCGCGCCCCTGGCGCCGCAGCGAGGCCACCCGGGCGGCGGTGAGCGGATCCTCCAGGCTCGCGATCGGCAGCAGGCCCACCACCACCTGATCGGGCAGCGGCAGCCGGTTCTGGTGCTCGAGCCACCAGCTCCAGCGACAGCAGAGCACGCCGTTGCTCTCAGGTGCTGTGACTTCCTCGCCCACCCGGCTGCCGAACTCTGCCGCCAGTCCGCTGGCCAGACCACGGCGCAGGGCGTCGTCGTCGAGCAGCACCACCGTCAGCCCTGCCTGGCCCAGCACGAGGCGGCGGCCTTGACCGAGCAGGTGCTCGGCGTAGTGCGGGCTGTTGGGCATGGGCTGGCGCAGGGGGGCGTACAGGGGCAACGGATCCGCGAGGGGGGGATCGGCCAGGTCCACCACCACCTGGGAGTCGAGGCCATGCACCGCCGCCGGCTCTCCCACCAGGACGGCGCCGCGTCCGTCGAACAGCCCCCCCAGCAGCTGAAGGGGCTCGAGCGGCTGGCGGTGGAGGCGCCAGCGCAGCAGGGCGGGATCCACTTCGGCCCAGCCGGTCCATGCCTCGCCGCCGCCTGCCCGCCAGGCCCCCCAGGGGGAAGGCAGAGGATCGAGCAGCCCGAGGAGATGGCGCAGCGGCGCTTCGTCCTCGGCGGGGAGGGGCACCGCGGCGGCGGGGGCGCGGGGGTGGGCGAGCACCCGCCGCCCCAGCCGTTCGTGCAGATCCAGCAGGGTGGCCTCGGCGGCGGGGTGGGCGCGGCGCAGCGCGTCCCAGTCGGCCGGTTCCACCTCGATCGCCATGGCCTGCCGGAGGCGGGTCTCCAGTTCCTCCGCCTCCGGGATCACCAGCTGGCGCCGCCCCAGCCGGCCGTCGCGCCAGGCGTGGAGCAGCTGGCGGTGGTCGAGCAGCCACAGGCGCGCCGTTTCCGGTGCCGCCGCTCCCTCCCAGCAGGGCAGCGAGAGCCCCACGGCGTGCAGCCGGGGCAACTCCACCTGCAGCAGCCGCTGACGCTGGTTCCTGTCGAGCACCAGGGCCAGGGGCGCCTCACTGAGGGCCAGGGGCACCAGCAGACCGGCCCACCAGCTGGGATCGGTGCCGGGGGCGAGGCGCACCAGGGTGTGGTCGGCACGGCGCAGACTGCGTCCCACCAGCCGGCTGAGGGTCAGGTGGTGCGGCCAGCGCGGCGAACCCTCGCGGCGCAGAAGCGCCTTGAGGTGATGGTGGGCGCTCGCTTCCAGCATCGGCGGATCGTAGGAAGCTGGCAGCGGGTGCACCGCAGCGAACGTGACAAGGGAGCCAGGGCAGGAGCCGGTGGGGATCGTGGGGCTCGGCCTCATCGGCGGCTCGCTGGGGCTCGACCTGATGGCGGCCGGTGTGCCGGTGAAGGGGCTCGTCCACCGCGCCGCCACCGCCGAGAGGGCACGGCAGCGGGGCCTGGTCTCGGAGGTGAGCACCGATCCGGCCGTGCTGGCCGGCTGCGCCGTGGTGGTGCTGGCCCTGCCGCTCGACCGCCTGCTCGATCCCGAGCCTGGCCTGGTGGAGGCGCTGCCGCCGGCGGCGGTGGTGACCGATGTGGGGTCGGTGAAGGGGCCGGTGCTGGCGCGCTGGGAGCCGCGGCTGGGCGGCCGGTTCGTGGCGGGCCATCCGATGGCGGGCACCGCCGCCGCCGGCGTGGAGGCGGGCCAGGCGGGCCTCTTCGCCGGCCGTCCCTGGGTGGCGACACCGAGCGAGCGCACCGAAGCGGCCGCCCTGGCGACGGTGCGGCGGCTGGCGGAGCGGACGGGGGCCCGCTGGATCACCTGCGGGGCGGCCGAGCACGACCGGGCCGTGGCGCTGATCTCCCATCTGCCGGTGCTGGCGGGGGCGGCCCTGCTGCGGGCGGCCGACCGGGGTGGGGGCGGCGGCGAGATGGGGCGGCTGGTGAGGGTCCTCGCCTCGAGCGGCTTCGCCGACACCACGAGGGTGGGCGGCGGCAATCCGGAGCTGGGCACCCTGATGGCCTCCGGCAACCGCGACGCGCTGCGCGCCGCCCTGGCCCGCTACCGGCAGGAACTGGACGAACTGGAGGCGCTGCTGGAGCGGCAGGACTGGCCCGGGTTGCGGCGTTCCCTGGAGGAATGCGCGCGGCTGCGGCCCCAGTTCCTCGGCGGGGAGTGACCCCGGACCGTGTGCCTAGCCTGCCGGGGAGGCGCCATGCGAGGAGGCCAACGCCATGGGATTCGTCCGATCCGCCCTGCTGCTGCTGCTCGGCTGGCTGGCCGGCACCGCCGTGGCCCTGGCGGCTCCGGCCGCCTCGGTGCTGGCCGGGCTGAACCTGCCGCTGCCCCGCCCCGCCGCCCCCCTCTTCGCCGCCGGGGCGATCGGCCAGGCCAGCCTCAACACCCAGCTGAGCGGCACGCCCGGCCCCTTCCTGGAGCAGGTGAAGGCGGCCCTCGGCCGGCAGGGCTACCGCGAACGGCCGATCAACACCGTGAGCGGCCCTTGGGGCTTCAACCTGGTCATGGATCCACCGGCCGGCATCACCATCGACGGCACGCCAGCCGGCAAGACGGCCGCCCTGGTGCTGCAGGCGACGGTGCTCGGTCCCGACCGGCTGAACCTCAACGTGCGATTCGAGGGGCTGTGAACGCCACCCCCTATCTGGAGCTGCGGTCGGTCGAGGCCTGGCTGGGACCGAGGCCGGTGTTCGTCGACCTCAGCCTCCAGCTGCACAGGGGAGAGCACACGGTGATCCTCGGCCCCAACGGGGCGGGCAAGAGCGCCCTGATCAAGCTGTTCAGCCGTGAGATCCACCCGGTGGTGAAGCCGCATTCGTGGCTGCGGATCTTCGGCAGCGAACGGGTGAACCTCTGGGATCTGCGAGGCCGCATCGGGCTGGTGTCGCAGGACCTTCAGGCCGGCTACCGCCCCTGGGTGCCGGCCGCCGATGTGGTGCTCTCCGGATTCTTCGGCTCGGTGGGCCTCGGTCGAAGCCAGCCGGCCAGCGCCCTCCAGCGCCGCCGCGTGGCGGAGCTGATGGAGCGGCTCGATCTGTCGGAACTGGCGGCGCGTCCCTTCGCTCAGCTCTCGGACGGCCAGCGCCGCCGGCTGCTGCTGGCCCGGGCGCTGGTGCACGATCCGGAGGTGCTGGTGCTCGACGAGCCCACCAACGGCCTCGATCTGAAGGCGCGTCACCAGCTGCTGTCGATCCTGAGGCAGCTGGCCCGCGAAGGCACCACGCTGCTGCTGGCCACCCACCGGATCGAGGCGATCGTGCCGGAGATCCGCCGCTGCGTGCTCCTGCGCCGGGGGGAACTGGTGGGCGACGGGCCGGTGGAGGAACTGCTGCGCGATGAACCGCTCAGCTCCCTCTTCGATACGCCCCTCAGGGTGTGCTGCGCCGACGGGTGGCGTCAGGTGCTGCCGGGCTGAAGGACTCGAGCAGCTCGAAGAGAGCCATGCCGAGCAGCATGAACGCCACGAACACCAGCACCTTGGCGTGGCCGGTGAGCAGCACCGTGAGGGCGGGCCCCGGGCAGAAGCCGGCGAGCCCCCACCCGATGCCGAACACCAGGCTGCCGGCCACCAGGCGGCGATCGAGACTCCTTTTGGAGGGCAGCTGCATCGGCTCCCCCAGCAGGGAGGTGGTGCGGCGGCGTGCCAGCTGGAAGGCCGGCAGGGCCGCCGCGATCGCCCCCACCATCACCAGTGCGAGGGAGGGATCCCAGGCGCCGGCCAGGTCGAGGAAGCCCAGCACCTTGGCCGGATTCGACATGCCGCTGAGCAGCAGGCCGAAGCCGAAGAGCAGGCCGGCGAGGAAGGCGGTCAGCCGGTTCATCGCGCCACCCCCTGCAGCAGATGCCGCACCACATACACCGTCAGGAAGCCGGTGGCCATGAAGCTCAGGGTGGCCACCAGCGAGCGGGGCGAAAGCCGGGCCAGGCCGCAGACGCCGTGGCCGCTGGTGCAGCCGGCGCCATAGCGGCTGCCCAGCCCCACCAGCAGTCCGGCCAGGGCGAGGAGGGGCCAGCCCGCCTCGATCTCGATCGGCGGGAGGCCCGCCGCGAACTGCCAGAGCAGCGGCGACACCACCAGGCCGAGCACGAAGAGGGCCTTCTCCGCCACCCATTCGCCCGGCGGGTTGAGCAGGCTGCCCACCAGGCCGCTGATGCCGGCGACGCGGCCGTCGACGAGCACGAACAGCCCCGAGGCGAGGCCGATCAGCAGGCCGCCCGCCAGGGCGGATGCCGGCGTGAAGGAAGACCAGTCGATGTTCATGGGGGAGTCACCGCCATGGCTGGTCTCAGGCTATGCGTGCTTCCGTCGGCCTCAGTGCGGGGGGGGCTCCTCTCCGCCGCCGAGCCTGTTGGCGATCGGGACCAGGGCGAATCCGGGTCCGACCATGCCGAAGAGCACCACCGCCAGGGCGAGGGCGGGCATCGCGCCTCCCCAGCTCACGGTGGTGGCGGCGGCCTGGATCGCCACCGCGATCGGAACGGCGCCGCGCAGCCCCGCCAGGGTGATGAGGTTCTTCTCGCGCCCCGGGAACGAGGAACGCCAGAGCAGCAGATGCACCATCGGCGCCCGGATCAGCAGCAGCAGCAGCGCCACCAGCAGCCCGAAGCCCAGCAGCCGCACCACGGCCACCGGATCCAC
Organism: uncultured Cyanobium sp.; assembly: GCA_964628165.1. Classification (GTDB taxonomy): domain Bacteria; phylum Cyanobacteriota; class Cyanobacteriia; order PCC-6307; family Cyanobiaceae; genus Cyanobium. The sequence continues at coordinate 4,161 of CAZVPB010000073.1, read as the reverse complement.
CACCAGCCCGAGGCAGAGGAAGAGGGACAGCTCCGCCATCTTCACGAAGCCCGCATGGGCCTCCTCCAGCAGATCCTGATCGAGCTGTTCGCTGTTGCCGACCACCAGACCGGCGATGTAGGCCGCCAGGAGCCCGCTGCCGCCCAGCAGTTCGCTGCCGCCGGCGAGCACCATGAGGATCGACAGGCTCACCACCGACAGGAGGGAGGAGCGGAGCAGGGTGGAACGGCTCAGGAGCAGCTGCACGGCGAGGCTGCCGCCCAGGAAGCCCACGGTGATCCCGAGGATGAACTGGCGCACCACCTCCACCACCAGGGCATCGGGGGAGGCGCTGCCTCCGCCGGCCATGGCCAGGGCAAGGCCGCAGATCACCACCGCCACCGGGTCGTTCAGCCCCGACTCCGTCTCGATCAGATGAAGCAGTCGCGAGGGCAGGCGGTCCCTCAGCGGACGCAGCAGGGCGAGGACCGCCGAGGCATCGGTGCTGCAGAACATGCCCCCGATGAAGAGGGCAGCGGCCCCGCCCCGCACGCTGCCCACGGGCAGAAGGGGGAGCAGCAGCACCATGGCCAGCGTGAGCAGGGCGGCGGTGAGAAGGGTGCCGAGGGTGGCGAGCCGCAGCGACGGCACGAGGGTGGGCCGGATCCGGTTCCAGTTGGTGGTGAGCCCTCCGAAGAAGAGCACCAGCACCAGGGCCACCTGGCTGATCTGGCTGGCGTGGTTCAGGGTGAGGAAGGAGAGTTCGTTGCCCGAACCCGCCGGATCCACGGGGTTGTCGATCAGCAGACCGAGCACCAGCACCACGAGGATGCCGGGGATCCGCAGCCGCGCCGCCGTCTCATCGAGCAGGACGGCCGCCAGCAGCAGCGCTCCGAAGGTGGTGAGGGCCAGGGCCAGGGTCGGTGTCACGCCGCCCCGTCGGTGACGTCGCCGAGGGGGCGCTCCCGTTCGGCGTCGATGGCCTGGCGGTAGGCGCTGATGAAGTGGTTGGGGCCGATGTCACCGAGGGAAGTGGTGAAGGCCCAGGGTTGCCCGAGGTGCACGTAGACGATCTGCTTCGTCTTGGTGGGGGGAAGCTGGGGCACCAGGTCGGCCAGGTTCACCACCCGGTAGGAGTTGGGGATCCGCCGGCTGAAGGCCTCGGCGAAGCCCGGATCGCCCAGCCGGGGCCCGGCATAGGTGTAGAGGCGAAGGTTGGGGGCCAGGGCGGGAATCCGCTCGGCGATGTCGAGGGCGGCGAGGGTGGCCAGCGGGGAACCCAGGCTGTGGCCGGAGAGCAGCAGGGGCTTGGCGGGATCCAGTTGCCGGGCCGCCTGGATCACGGCCTTCGACAGACCGGCGTAGATCCGGGCGAAGCCCTGGTGGATGGCGCCGGGGAAGGCGAACTCCGGAACCTCGCTGGTGACGACCTGGCGGGCATTGATCGTCTGCAGCCACTCGTAGCCCCGCTGGGTGCCGCGCAGCACGAGGAGATGATGGCCTGGGCCGGTGAGCACGAAGCCCCAGTACACCGGATAGCTCCAGCGCAGCACCACCGCCCGGCCGGCGAGGCCCTGGATCCGTTCGCGGAGGAAGTCGGCGCCGGAGAGGAGCGGATCGCGCAGCGGCGTGCCGTCGGTGGAAATCCGTTTCTCGGCATTCACCGTCTCCGGCCCCCGGATGGAGGCCACCTGGGTGTACCCGGCGAACCGCTGGTCGAAGCTGGGCAGACCGCGGATCGATCCGTCGAAGCGCAGATCGAACTTGCCGGTGAGGTACTGCTCCGTTGCCAGACGGCTGGCCAGGATCAGGGTCTTCGAATGGGAGCGGTCGTAGGGGACGGTGGGGGGCGCCAGCTCCAGTTCGGCCAGGATGCTCTCCACCTCCGCGGTGGTTTCGCGGTCGCCCTCGATCGCATTGGAGACCGCCCGCTCCACGGCCTGCGGGGTGTTGAGGAACTGCTCGGTGAGGCTCGCCTGGCGGCTGAGCAGCCGGCGGCGGCGCAGCGATTCCCCCAGCCCCGAGGCGACGCAGCCGATGCCGAGGCCTGCCATCAGCACCCGTCGGCGGCTCCAGTCAGCCATGGCCGACGGCCTCCGCCTGCCGGAGTCCGCGACGGAGGAAGGCGTTCATGAAGAACTGGTTGGCCGATGCTCCCAGGGTCCAGGTGCCGCTCATCAGCGCGGCGGAGAGGGCGTAATGGTCGATCAGGGGAACAAAGGCACCCAGGAACACCAGCGTGACCCAGGCCAGCAGGGCGATCGCCGAGGCCCCGAGCACGTTGAGCAGCTGGCCCAGGATCGGGATCGGGTTGAGGGTGATCGCGAAGTTCCAGCGCCGGGCGATGTCCCACAGCATCTTGAACAGCAGCAGCACCGCCACCACCAGCACCGGTGTGAGGAAGGCGTGGAAGAGGCCCAGGATCGCCAGACCGATCGCGTAGTCCACCACCATCTCCTGCACCGCCTCGTAGCGACGTGCCAGGCCGGATTCCGCGGAGTCTCCGGTGCCGCTCTGTGACGCTGAGGGCGGCATCGGCCGGGTGCGGGGAACCACTGGCGGGAGGATAGGGCCCCTGCCCATTTTTCATGCCTGCATCTCTCCGCGGTGAGATCGAGGCGCTGATTCGCCAGGGGAGGCAGGTGGAGGCCATCAAGAAGCTGCGGCGGGCCGAGGGGCTCGACCTCAGGCAGGCAGTGGAGGAGATCGAACGCATCGAGACCCGTCTTGCCGGAGCGGCGCCGGATCCCGATTCCGGTGCCGCCCATGCCGGCAGACCCTCCCAGAGGATGCTCGAGGAGGTGAAAACGCTGGTGCTTCAGGGTAGGAAGATGGAGGCGATCAAGCTTCTCCATGAAGGGAACGGCATGGGACTCAGGCAGGCGAAGAACCTGGTCGAAGCCGTCACCAGGGAGTCACGCTGAGGTTCCGCCGGGTCCATCCCGTTCGTGAAGCTTGCCGCCCTGATGGTGGAGACTGCCCTGCGGCCCGGGTCTTGATCGATAGTCTTGAGCAAGCCGCGAAATCCTGATGCCATTCCGTAGCTATTCCGGGGTTGTGGCCGTCACCGTGGGCGCCCTCTTGCTCGCGGCCTGCGGAAGCGATGCGGGCACGCCCTCCGCCGGAACGGACGGCAGCGGTGCGCCTGCGGCCGCGATACCGGAGCGCCTGGCCCCCTTCGGCGACGGCTATCCGTCTGCGGGAGATCCCTGCAGGCGCCTGGGCGAGAGCGCGGCGACCTCCAACTACCTGGATGACAGCGCCGTGCTGGTGGGCTGCCCCACTGCGGAGGCGGCCGTTGCCCTGAAGGGCCGAGTCGTCGACACCGTCGAGGGGATCACCCTCGTTTCGATCCCGCTGGGGGATGCGAATGTCGGCATGCCGGCATCTCCTTCGGCACAGGGCTCCCCTGCGGATCCCGGAGACGCCAAGGTGGCGGGAACCGATTACAACGCGACGGCGCAGGTTCCCTGCGGTTTCGAGGGTGCCGCACCCACCGGCAACTGTCCCGCCGGCGTGAAGCGCAAGTGGGGGGAGGACGGCACCACTTTGGTGGAGATCACCAGGCCCGATGGGCGGAAACGAGCCATTTTCTTCCGCGGCACCACACCCTACGGCGCCGACAGCGCCCAGGCGGACGGTTCGGCCGGCTGGAGCTTTGCGGTGACCCGTCGTGAGGATCAGAGCGTGATCCAGTATGGGCCGGAGACCTACATCATCGTCGACGCCTTCGTGGAGGGAGGCTGAAGATTGTTCCGGACTTGTCCAGCCTGGATGATCCAGAATCGTCACACCACATCGTTTTCCTCCGGAGGTTTCCATGCCCCGCAATATCGGTGAGCGCTACCACTGCCCCAAATGCGGTGCCCAGCTCGTCTACGAGAAGCCCTGTCCCTGTCCCGAGGGCAGTCCCCACGCCGAGATCTGCTGCGGTGAGCAGATGGAACGGATTCAGCCCACCGCCACCGGCTCGGCGGCCGGGGCGGCTTCCGCCGGCTGAGCATCCGCGACGTCCACCGGTCGACGGCCCATCAGCTCCCGAACCGCCGATGCGAGCTCCTCCATGCTCCTCTGGCGGGGGCAGTGGGCCAGCCCGAGATCCGTATCCTGCGTCAGGTCCGCCGACTCGTCGCCGAGCACCAGCAGCCTGACCGGCTGGCAGGGGTTCTGATCCTGCGCCCG
>CAZVPB010000072.1:0-10679 GCA_964628165.1 uncultured Cyanobium sp. | reverse complement strand
CGCCGTCGCGGTGCACTCGCACGATGTCGCCGAGCCTGGAGGCGGCCGCCGAGAAGCTGCCCGGCCAGCTTTCCGGGGGGATGCGGCAGCGGGTGGCCATCGCCCGGGCCCTCGCGATCCGGCCGAAGCTGCTGCTCCTCGACGAACCCTTCGGCGCCCTCGACGCTCTCACCCGCGGCAATCTTCAGGAGAAGCTGATGCGGATCTGCGAGGAACACCAGCTCACCGCGGTGATGGTGACCCATGACGTGGATGAGGCGGTGCTGCTTTCCGATCGCATCGTGATGCTCACCAACGGTCCCGGCTCCCGGATCGGGGGCATCCTCGAGGTGGACATTCCCCGACCCCGTCGCCGTATGGAGGTGGTGCATCACCCCAGCTATTACGGCCTGCGCTCGGAGATCATCTACTTCCTCAACCGCCAGAAGCGGGTGAAGCAGTGGCAGTCCAGGCCTCACCCGGTGGTGTCCCGCCACGGCCTCGAGAAGGTGAATCTGGATCTGGGCTTCGTGCCCCTCACCGCCTGCGCGCCGATGGCGGTGGCGGAGGCCCGCGGACTCTTCGCCCGCCATGGCCTCGACGAGGTGCGACTGGTGCGGGAGACCAGCTGGCGTGGCATCACCGACGGCCTCGTGGACGGCACCCTTGATGCCGCCCTGATGCCCTCCGGCATGCCGGCCTGGATGACGGCAGGGGGCCATGGCGGCTCGCCGCTGCCATTGGTAACGGCCCTCACCCTCAGCCGCAACGGCAACGAGGTGACCCTTGCCCGGCGCCTGGCGGAGCAGGGGGTGCGGACAGTGGAGGACTACCGCGCCTGGCTCGGCAGCCATGGGCGGGAGCCCCACACCCTCGGCATCGTGCATCCAGCCTCCATGCACAACCTGCTGCTGCGGTACTGGCTGGCCGCCAACGGCATCGATCCCGACCGGGACGTGCATCTCCAGACGCTGCCGCCCGCCCAGATGCTGGCGGACCTCAAGGACGGCAGCATCGACGGCTACTGCGTGGGCGAGCCCTGGAACTTCCGCGCCGCCCGGGACGGCCACGGCCTGCCGATCGCCGGTGACCTGGAGATCTGGCCGGGCCATCCCGGCAAGGTGCTGGGGGCACGGGAGGACTGGGCCGTGGCCCATCCCAACACGCACATCGCTCTCACCAAGGCGCTGCTGGAGGCCTGCCGCCTCTGCGCCGACCCGGCGGAGTGGGATGACATCCGCGAACTGCTCAGCGACCGGCGTTATCTCGGCATGCGGCCCGAGCTGATCCATTTCCGCCGGCCCCCCGGGGAGGGGGAGGAGGCCTTCGTGCCCCACGGCGAACCCCACCACCTGTTCTTCGGTGAAGGCATCAACCGGCCGAGCCGCAGCGAGCACCTGTGGATCCTCACCCAGCTGGCCCGCTGGGCCCTGATCCCCTTTCCCCGCAACTGGGTGGAGATCCTCGAACGGATGTGCCAGGTGAGCGTGTACAGCACGGCCGCCCGTGAACTGGGGCTGGAGGAGGTGAGCTATCGGCGCGGAGGCATCGAACTCTTCGACGGCCGTCCCTTCGACGCCGAGGACCCCATCGGCTATCTGAACGCCCAGAGCATCCACCAGGACTTCAGCATCGCGGAGATCCCGCTCGGCCCGCAGCGGATCCCCCAGCCCTGAAGCCCGCCGCCGTCCGCCCCACGCCCCTTCGCTCCCATTCCCCTCTCCTCACCCCTCTCCTCCCATGGCGATTTCCGGCACCACCCCCTTCCTCCGCTTCGAGTCCCTCGAGAAGACCTATCCGACCCCCACGGGCCCCCACCGGGTGCTGCACGACATCAACCTGGACGTGCAGCAGGGGGAATTCCTCTGTGTGATCGGTCATTCCGGCTGCGGCAAGTCCACCCTGCTCAACATGGTTTCCGGCTTCGCCCGCCCCACTTCCGGGGAGGTGCGGCTCAACGGGGTCCCGATCCAGCGGCCCGGTCCCGACCGGATGGTGGTGTTCCAGGGCTATGCGCTGCTCCCCTGGCTGAGCGCCTACGACAACGTGTATCTGGCGGTGGATTCGGTGAAACCGGAGCTGCCGGCGCGCCGGAAGCGGGAGATCACCCTGGAGCATCTCGCCCTGGTGGGGCTGGAGAAAGCGGCCGACAAGAAGATCACCCAGATCTCCGGCGGCATGAAGCAGAGGGTGGCGATCGCCCGGGCCCTCTCGATCCGTCCCGAGGTGCTCATCCTCGATGAACCCTTCGGCGCCCTCGATGCGATCACCAAGGAGGAGCTGCAGGAGGAACTCCTGAAGATCTGGAACACCCAGCGCTGCACGGTGCTGATGATCACCCATGACATCGACGAGGCGCTGTTCCTGGCGGATCGTCTGGTGATGATGACCAACGGCCCCTCGGCCACCATCGGCGAGGTGATGCCCATCGGGTTTCCCCGGCCCCGCAACCGGGAGGACATGATGGAGGATCCCCGCTATTACGAGCTGCGCAACACGGCGCTCGATTTCCTCTACAACCGCTTCGCCCATGAGGAGGCGGCCTGAGCCGCGCCGGATCTACCGATCCAGATCCATGCGGAACATCCCCCTGAACTCCACGCCGGGCTGGATGGTGTCCGGTCCCACCTGAGGCACGAAGATCACGCCGTTCTCGAGGGGAATGGTGGGCAGCGGGCTCCTGCGGGGCGCCGGCCGCAGGTGATCGACGGGCACCACGGTTTCGCCGAAGGTCTGCTGGCGGACTTCCGGCTCGAGGCGGATGGTGCCGAGCTGCTCGGCGGCCGAAGGCGGTGGCGGCGGAGCGTCGGGGACCGGAGGGGCCGGCGCCTCGGCCCTGGCCGCCATCGCCAGGCCCGTGGAGAGAGCCGCCACGACAGGGATCAGCGCAGCACGCATCCTGTTGTGGTCCATCGACAGGCCCCCGCGATGGCCCGACGCTAAGGCGGTGGAACCGTGGCGGCCAGGGACCTGGGAGACCGTGTGTTGCGCTCGGTTTCGCTGCCTTGCACCCCCCGGGGGCCTCTCTCACTCTGCCTGGCGAGTGCCGCGGCGGCCATGGGTGTTTCCATGAACCTTCTTCAGCGCCTGCTGGCGGTGCCCGCTGCCCTCGGGCTGGCCAGCCCCCTGGCGGGGAACGCCGCGGATCTCAACCTCCGGGACGCCAGGAGCTACGCCAGCGAAGAGCAGGTCACCAGCATCGACCAGTTCTCCGACGTGCGGCCCACCGACTGGGCCTACCAGGCGCTCTCCAACCTGATCGAGCGCTACGGCTGCGTGGCCGGCTACCCCGACGGCACCTACCGCGGCCCCCGGGCGATGACCCGCTACGAGGCGGCCGCCCTGCTGAACGCCTGCCTCGACCGCATCAGCGAAGTCACCGACGAGCTGAAGCGCCTGATGAAGGAGTTCGAGAAGGAACTCGCCGTGCTGCGGGGCCGCGTGGACGGCCTCGAGGCGAAGGTGGGTGAGCTGGAGGCCACCCAGTTCTCCACCACCACCACCCTCAGGGGCAGGGCCACCTGGGTGATCGGCGCCACCCGGGCGAGCGGCGATTCGGTGGCCCGCGGGTACAACGAGGGCTACGGCGCCACCACCTTCAGCTATGACCTGCGGCTGGAGCTGAACACCAGCTTCACCGGAAAGGATCTGCTGTTCACCCGGGTGCGGGCCGGCAACTTCGACAACGCCTTCATCGGCCGCGGCCTGAACATGACCCGGCTCAACGTGGCCAGCGACAGCGGCGGCAACGTGATCGTCGACCGGCTCAACTACCGCTTTCCGGTGGGGGACCAGCTGGAATTCGTGGTCGGCCCTCTGGCCCTGAACACCGAGTTTCTCGGCGCCAGGCCGGGCGTCTACGGACGCGGCAACGGCGACTGGATTCTCGAGTTCTTCACCCTCTGGGGCACGCCCGGGGTCTACAACAAGGCCAAGGGGGCCATCGGCGGAGTGATCTGGAAACCCCCCGCCAGCTTCGCGGGGGGGCGCTTCAGTCTGTCGGCCAACTACCTGGCCCCCACCGCCAACATCGGTGGGGTGCGCACCGATGACAACGATTTCGCCTGCAATCCGGGCGAGGGCGGCATCGGCAACGGCTGCTCACGGGCCAGTTTCCTGGCCCAGCTGGGCTGGACCGGGAGGCGGTGGGGCCTCACGGCCGCCTACCGCCACGGCCAGCGCGGTTCCAACTTCCGCCACGGCACAGAGTTCGTGGCCGACAACGGCTGGTGGCTCCGCAACGGCACTTCCAACAGCGTGGCGCTGAACGGCTACTGGCAGCCCCGGAAGAGCGGCTGGATGCCATCGATCAGTCTCGGCTGGGCGATCAACAGCCTGAGCGGCAACAACCCGCGCCTTCTCGACGACGACTTCGAGTCGACCCTCAGGCTGCCCCGGGTGAAGGAATCCCAGAGCTGGTACGTGGGCCTGCAGTGGGAGGACGTGCTCCTCAGGGGCAATGCCCTCGGCATGGCGGTGGGTCAGCCCACCTTCGCCACCGGCCTCGCCTGCGGGGACGTGCGCGAGGAGTTGTGCGACGGCTTCGCCGATGACGGCAACGTTGCCTGGGAGTGGTGGTACAAGTGGCAGGTGAGCGACAACATCTCGATCACACCGGCCCTCTTCTACCTGAGCCGTCCGCTCGGCCAGGGAGCCAGCAACTACGCCGTCGACGGCGCCAGCCGTGACGGTGACCTCAGCCTGTTCGGCGGCCTGGTGCAGGCCACCTTCACCTTCTGAGCCTGAGGGGCAGCCCCGATCCGGAGTTCGGCCACTCCCTTCACAATTCTTCGCATTCTGCGCCAGGGTGGGTGCCGACGCGCTCCGAGAGCCCTCCGATGACGACCCTCTCCCTGATGACCGCCTTCCTCGGTTTCCTCACCGCCTCGGTGGCCCTCTGGGCCTGGCGGCTCACCCGTCCCACCGCTCAGCGCGGCTGAACCCCCGATGTCCCGCCACCGGATCGTCTTCTGGAACCTGGAGAATCTCTTCGCTCCCGAGGACCATCCGGACCGGCCCGAATGGCTCGCCCGCGCCATCGGCCGGGATCTGCGGGGCTGGAGCGAATCCCTGTTCACGCGAAAGATCGAGCAGCTCGCTGAGGTGCTGCGGCGGATCGACGGCGGCGCCGGCCCCGACCTCCTGGCGGTCTGTGAGGTGGAGAACCGCTATGTGCTCGACCGCCTGGCCGCCCGGCTGAACGAGCTCCTGCCGGCACGCCGCTACCGGCCTGTGCATGCCGACTCGAGCCGCGATCAGCGGGGCATCGACACGGCCTTCCTGATGGACGAACGCCGCTTCGGTCACGACCCGGCCACCCTGTTCAGCTACTTCGTGATGCGGCGCACCGGCACCCGCGACATCACCCAGGCGACCTTCACCACCCCCGCGGGCCACCGCCTGGTGCTGCTGTGCAACCACTGGCCCTCCCGCAGCGGCGGGGCCCACGAGAGCCGTGGCTACCGCATGACCGCCGGCGAGACCCTCGCCTGGTTCCACCAGCGGATCCGCCAGGAACTGGGCGAGGAGACGCCGATCCTCGCGGTGGGGGACTTCAACGACGAACCCGCCGACGAATCCCTCACCCTCCACGCCCTGGCCACCCGCGAACGGGGGGACGTGGAACGGACCCGTTCGGTGCCCCGCTTCTACAACCTCGCCTGGCGCTACCTGCAGCAGGACGCCACCGACCACCGCGGCGATCCGCGCCGCCTGAGCGGCACCCTCTATTTCGGCGGCAACGGCTTCGTCTTCGACCAGATCCTCGCCTCCAAGGGCCTGCTGCTCGCCTCCTCCCCGCTGCAGGTGGTGGAGGAGAGCGCCCGCATCGAGGCGGATCCGGTCCTGGTGGACCACCGGGTGGGGGAGGGGGCGATCCGCTTCGGACTGCCGGCCGGGAATGTCGAGGAAAACGTCAATCCCGACGGCTTCAGCGATCACTTCCCGGTGTCGGTGCTGATCGAGGAGGCGGACTGACAGGGAACAGGGGAGAGAACCGGTGCTCCCTCACTCCTTCGGGAACTGATCCATCAGCAGGCGCCGCTGATATTCCAGCGAGAGGGATTCGAGATGGCTCTTCGCCTGCTCGTGGAGGCCCGGATCCACCTGGTCGAGCACGTTGCCCTTCGGCACCCGCATCCGCAGGATCAGGGCGAGGGCATCGAAGAGGCGCACCTGGTCGTTCTGCCAGCCCTGGTAGTCGGCCGCCAGGGACATGAGCACGTCGCCGCCGATCTCGCCGCTCTCCACCCGGCCCCGCAGTTCCTGCACCTGGGCCAGGCGGGCCGAGGTGACCAGGGCATGGGCGGCGCCGAGGGCCGCCAGGGCGTCGGCGGCCTCCCGCTTGAGCACGGTGAGGTCACGGCTGAGCACCGCGCTCTCCACCGAGAGGGGTTCCCGGGTGGCGGGGCAGCCGGCCGCCGGCCTCTCCGGCGGACGCACCGGCTTCGGCGCCAGCTTGGGGGCGATCTTCGCCTGCGGTGCCGGCGCGGGCCGGGGGCGCCGCTGCAGGGCTGCTCCCCAGCGCACCAGGAGGCGACCGAGCCGGTCACGCCAGCCGGCCTCGCCGGGATCGGCGGCCTGGCGGAGCTGCTTGCGGGGGGTCTGGGAATGCTGTCTCGCCATGTCTCACGAACGTCCTGCCGTCAACTCTGCCGCGCATGACCGGGAGCGGCCATGGGGGATGCCCACCCCGGCCAGGCTCAGAGCAGGCCGCGGTACCGCACGATCAGCTGCACCATCGCCCAGGAGCCCAGGGTCACCTTCACCGCCACCATCACGTTCAGCAGGGGGATCCAGCCGCCGCTCTCGACGCTGCCGAACCGGCCGACCGGCAGCAGGATCCCCTCGAGCGCCAGGAAGGCCAGCAGGACGAAGGCCATCACCGCCCCCTTCTCCCAGAGATCGGCGCGGTAGCGCCGGTAGAGGCGGTCGGAGAGCTCGGCGGAGCCGGAGATGAGCAGCAGGCCGATCGCCGTGCCGCCGGACACGCCCGCGGCGAAGCCGCCGCCGGGGGAGAGGTGGCCCCGCAGCGCCAGCTCCACGGCGATGAGGGCGGCGATGGTGGCGCCCAGCTGGCAGAGCACCACCGAGGGGGCGTCGTCGAGGGCCCGCAGCCGCTTCTGGGCGGGCTCGCCGCTCAGCAGAAACCGCACGCCGATCGAGGCGAGGGTGAACACCACCACCTCCGCGATCGTGTCGTAGAGGCGGGTGTGGAGGATCACCCCCGACACGAGGTTCGGCACGTTCGTCTGCACCGCCAGATCCCGCAGCAGCGGCCCCATCGGAGCAGCCGGGGCCAGGGGCGAGGTGAGCGGCGCCAGGCAGAGGGTGATCGCGGCCAGCAGATAGAGCCAGGTCACCGCCGCGCCTCCAGCAGCAGCCGGCCGCCGGCCGCCTGCCAGGCGCCGTATCCCTCCGCCGCCCGCAGCCTTTCCACCAGCCGCCGGTTGATCAGCACCAGCTCCCCGTCCGCCCCGATCCGGCCGTGGCCGTCACCCGGCGTCCACTCCAGCCGCAGATGAACCTGGTCCAGCCAGGCCCGCAGGGCCGTCTCCCGCTCCGGTGTCAGGCTCTCCTCCTGCGGTGGCGCTGCGAGCCGCAGCACCATGGAGGAGCGCAGGGCCACCGCGTACAGCGTGGTGGAGAGGAGGGTGCCCACCATCGCTTCGGTGAGGGCCACATCCGGGGCCCCCAGCAGGGCGTAGAGGAGGGTGGCCACCGAGCCGAGGATGCCCCGCATCACCAGGGTCTGGTAGGGATTGCTCTGCCCCACCAGCAGGACCGCCGTGAGGGGCAGCAGCGCGGTGATCGGCAGGAGCAGATCGAGCTCCCCGGCCAGCGTGAGACTGCGGATCATCGCGGCGGCGCGGCCCGCCGATCCGCCGCGTCCCGGGAGCAGGCCGCCAGCACGTAGCCGAAGATCGTGTTCCACACCACCAGGGCCAGCAGCGCCAGGGTGAGCAGCGGCCAGGCCCGCGGAATGCGGAGCAGCAGGCCGGCGATCATGCAGGCCGAGCCGAGGGTGTCGGCCACCGAGAGGGCATGGAGCTTGCGCAGGTAGGACCAGGGCTCCAGCAGAGGCCAGGTGCCCCAGAACCAGAGCACCAGCCCCGCGCCGAGCAGCAGCAGGCTGGTGGCGTCCGCCAGGCGCACGAGGCTCATCGGTCCACCCCCCGCAGCAGGTTGGCCAGCAGCAGCATGCCGGAGTTGCCGGCGCTCAGCACCAGCACCCCCACCAGCGCCAGCATCCGGTCGCCCCGCACCACCGAGGCCACCAGCAGGATCAGGGCCACCTTCGAGGCGATGCTCGCGAAGGCCGCCAGCCGGTGCCACACGTCGCAGGGCCGGCAGGCGACGGCGATGGGGAGGAGCAGGGCGAGCACCATGCCCCAGAGGATGAGGGTCATCGCTTCCTCCGTGGCCGCGCCAGGCTCCGCGGCACCAGGGTGTGCACGCGGTAGTGGCTGCCGTCGGGCGCCAGCCCGAGGGCGATCGTGAAGGGGGTGAGGGTGATGCGGAACACCTCGAGGAACACCAGCAACGGTGCCGGCCGTTCGGTGGCGGGCTGGAGGACCTCCCGCTCGACCGGTTCGCCCCCCAGCATCAGCGCCAGCGCCTCGGCGTAGGCCTGGGGGATCGCCAGCAGACAGCGGCCGAGGGCCGGCAGCAGCTCCCGCAGACGGAGGGGCTGGGATCGCGCCCGCGGCAGCAGCAGGGCGACGGCGAGACCGATCATCACGTTCGCCCGGCCCATGTCGCCGCTGAGCAGAAGCCAGATCGCCAGGCGCAGGGCCGTGGTGAGCAGCAGGGCGAGGGGGAATCTCATCGCTGCAGCACCACCATCAGGCCCGCCCCCACCACGCCGATCGATCCCAGCAGGTCGCCGAATCCCTCGAGATCGGGCAGCCGCAGTGCATCCCGCCGCCGCAGGCCCTCCAGCAGCCGGTGCAGCCCGAGGCCGGCCAGAACGATGAGGGCGGTCTTGCCGAAGGAGGCCCAGGGAACCGAGAGGCCGGCGGCCAGCTGCAGACCGGGCAGAAGCAGGGCGGTGAGCAGCAGCAGCGTGCCGGCCGGCGGCAGCGGCCCCTCGCCGGATCCGGCGGAGGCCCGCGGCGCCCCCCAGAGGCGGGCGTACACCGCGGTGGTGCCCACCATCAGGGCCGGCACCACCAGCCCGGTCCAGCCCTCCACGGCTTCCTCGAGGCGGGCCTTGGCGAAGAAGCCCAGCAGGGGCGGCAGGCCCACGATCGAGAGGGAGCCGATCCACACCGTCCACCACAGATCGGCGGGCAGGGGCCGTTCCCGCCATCCCTCCAGCACCCGGCTCGGAAAGCGGCGTGCGGCGAGGAAGAGGGCCCCCTTGCCGAGTCCGTGGGCGAGGGCGTAGCCGCCGGCGGAGGCGGGGGAGAGGGCCACCAGCCCCAGCTGGGAGAGGGTGCTCCAGGCCAGCAGCCGCTTGGCGTCCGCGTCGAAGAGGGCGAAGACGATGCCGAGGGCGCCGCTGGCCAGCCCGATCGGCGGCAGCACCGTGGCGATGGCCGGCACCTCCATGGACAGCCTCAGCAGAGGGCAGAGGCCGGCGGTGACCACCACCCCCGACAGCAGGGCCGACACCTCGGCGGGGGCCTCGGCGTGGGTGCGGGGCAGCCACAGGCCCGAGATGAACAGGCCCGACTTGGTGAGCAGTCCCACCAGCAGCAGCGCCAGGGCGCCGCCGCCCCGCACGGCCGCCACGGCCGTGAACCGGAAGCTTCCCTGCTGCTGGTATTCCACCGCGGCGCCCACCAGGAAGAAGAGCATCACGGTGTTGCTGATCAGCAGATAGCGCAGGGCCACCCACAGCGTGCGGCCGCTCCGGGGCGTGAGGATCAGCAGGAAGGCGGAGATGCCCACCACCTCGAGGGTCACGTACAGGCTCACCAGATCCGCCGCCACGAAGGCCGAGTCGAGGCCGCCGTGCAGCACCATCAGCAGCAGCGGGAACGGTCCGGGCAGGGAGCGGCCCCAGCCGTCGAACAGCACTCCGGCGCAGATGAGGGCGTTGAGCAGCAGGAACGGGGCCGCGAAGGCGTCGGGGCGCAGCTCCACCCCCTGGGGCCCCAGCAGCTCGAGCACCGGCGGCAGCAGGCCCTGATGGGCCGCCAGGGCGACGCCGGCGGTGGCGAGGCAGCAGAGCAGGGTGAGCGGCCGGCCCAGCGAGGGCAGCAGGGCGGCGAGGAAGGCGGCGACGAAGGGGAGCAGCAGCCAGGCGATCGTGGCGGCCTCGGCGGAGGGAAGCAGGGTCAAGGTCTCTCGCCCTCGTCGAAGCTGGCCAGATCCAGCAGCGGGTCGGTCTGGGCCAGACGGCTGATCACCACCAGCACGAGGGCCTGGATCGAGAGGCCGATCACGATCGCCGTGAGGATCACCGCCTGCGGGATCGGATCGGCCCAGGCGGTTCCCGACGACGCGGCGGACGCGATGGGGGCACCGGTCGTGCTGGGCAGGATCGGGCTGCGCAGTCCGGAGCGGGCCCCGAGCAGCACGAACAGAGCCACCACCCCCGTGCCCGCCACGTCCATGGCCAGGGCCTTGAGGAACAGGTTGCGGCGGAGCAGCAGGCCCACGAAGCCGGCCAGCACCGTCGCCAGGAGAAGCAGTTCGAGCAGCCGGAACGCCTGCATGGGCGAGACGGTACATGCCCGCGCCGAAAACGGGCG
>CAZVPB010000071.1:0-10710 GCA_964628165.1 uncultured Cyanobium sp. | reverse complement strand
ACATCGACGAGATCGACAAGATCGCCCGCAAGAGCGAGAACCCCTCGATCACCCGTGACGTCTCCGGCGAGGGCGTGCAGCAGGCCCTGCTCAAGATGCTCGAGGGCACCGTCGCCAACGTCCCGCCCCAGGGGGGGCGCAAGCATCCGTACCAGGACTGCATCCAGATCGACACCAGCCAGATCCTCTTCATCTGCGGCGGCGCCTTCGTCGGCCTCGAGGACGTGGTGCAGCGGCGGATGGGACGCAACGCCATCGGCTTCCTGCCCGCCGAGGGGCAGCCCCGGCCCCGCGGCGGCCGCGACCGCCAGGCGATCGAGGCGCTGCGCCACCTCGAGCCCGACGATCTGGTGCGCTACGGACTCATTCCCGAGTTCATCGGCCGGCTTCCCGTGAGCGCCGTGCTCGAACCCCTCGACGCCACCGCCCTGGAGGCGATCCTCACCGAGCCCCGCGACGCGCTGGTGAAGCAGTTCCAGACGTTGCTGAGCATGGACAACGTCCACCTCGAGTTCGAGCCCGGCGCGGTCGAGGCGATCGCCGCCGAGGCCCACCGGCGCCGCACCGGCGCCCGGGCCCTGCGCGGCATCGTCGAGGAGCTGATGCTCGACGTGATGTACGACCTGCCTTCCCGCTCCGACGTCGATTCCTTCACGATCACGCGCGAGCTGGTGGAGAAGCGCAGCAAGGCCAAGGTGCTGCGGCTCGCCGATGCCGGCGAGCGGGACGACCGCCGCGACGAGGCCGCCACCGCCTGAGGCCGGTTCCCGGTCCGCCCGGGTCGGGCAATCCCCCCCTCGCCGTGCTCCAGGCAGGGCCGTCGTCCACGCCAGGCTGGCGAGGGTTCCCCCGCATACTCCTTGGCCGCCGCCGACCACCTCCAGGCGCCCCGCCGCCACGGGCTGTTCCTGCACCACGGCATCGACCTGGGCGACGGCACCGTGGCCCACTACCTCGAGGGCCGCGAGATTCTGCGCAGCCCGCGGCAGGAGTTCAGCCGTGGCGAGCCGGTCTCCACCGTTGCCTATCCCGAAGGGGAATGCTCCCCCGCCGGCGACACGCTGCGGCGGGCGATGAGCCGGCTGGGGGAGCAGCGTTACAACCTGCTCTTCAACAACTGCGAGCACTTCGCCCACTGGTGCAAGACGGGGCGCCACCGCAGCGCCCAGGTGGAGGGATGGCTCCACACCGGCAGCCTCGGGGCGCTCGCCTTCGGCCAGTTCATGCCGGCCGCCCTGCTGACCGCCGTGCGGGTGCTGCTGCGGCACGGCATCGCCATCGATCCGGAGCATCTGGAGCGGGGCCGCGAGCTGGCCCGTCGCACCCTCGAGCAGCTCGACGGCCTGCGGCTGCTGCTGCAGCAGCGGCTCGAGGAGGAACTGGCGAAGGCGGAGCAGCGCTGGGGCGGTCAGGGAGGCAACGACCAGTTCCTGCGGCTGCGGGGTGCGGCCCAGCGGCTCGCCGACCAGCTCACCGAGGTGGAGGAGATGGAGACCCGGATCGGGCGCCTGCTGAGCGCCGGGGACGATCGGTAGTCTGGTTTCCACGCCGCTCGCCGGGCCGCCGCGCATGGGTCAGGCCTACCAGCCGCTGCACCTCAAGTACCGGCCCCAGCGCTTCGATCAGCTGGTGGGGCAGGAGGCGATCGCCGCCACCCTCTCCAACGCCCTGCGCACCGGCCGCATCGCCCCCGCCTATCTGTTCAGCGGTCCGCGCGGCACCGGAAAGACCTCCAGCGCCCGCATCCTGGCCCGTTCGCTCAACTGTCTCGCCGGCGAGGGGCCGACCCCGGAGCCCTGCGGCAGGTGCGAGCTGTGCCACGCCATCGCCGCCGGCACCGCCCTCGACGTGATCGAGATCGACGCCGCCTCCCACACCGGCGTGGACAACATCCGCGAGCTGATCGAACGCTCCCGCTTCGCTCCGGTCCAGGCCCGCTGGAAGGTCTACGTCGTGGACGAGTGCCACATGCTCTCCACGGCGGCGTTCAACGCCCTGCTCAAGACCCTGGAGGAACCGCCTCCGCGGGTCGTGTTCGTGCTCGCCACCACCGACCCGCAGCGGGTCCTCCCCACCATCCTCAGCCGCTGTCAGCGCTTCGACTTCCGCCGCATTCCCCTGCCGGCGCTGCAGAACCATCTCGCCTTCATCGCCGAGCGGGAGGACATCGGCATCACCGCCGAGGCGCTCCACGTGGTGGCGCAGCGGGCCCAGGGGGGCCTGCGGGACGCCGAGAGCCTGCTGGATCAGCTCAGCCTGCTGCCGTCCCCGATCGAGCCGGCGGCGGTGTGGGATCTGCTCGGGGCGGTGCCGGAGGAGGAACTGCTTCAGCTGGCCGACGCCATGGCCGCCGCCGAGCCCCTGGCGGTGGTGGAGACCTGCCGGGAGCTGATGGATCGGGGCCGGGAGCCCGGCGCGGTGCTGCAGGGGCTGGCGGCCCTGCTGCGGGATCTGCTGCTGGCGGGGGTGGCCCCGGACCGTCTCGATCTCACCGCGGTCTCGCCGGGGTTGCGGGACCGGCTGCCGCCGGCGGCCCGGCGCATCGGCCGTGCCCGTCTGCTGCTGTGGCAGGCGCAGCTGAAGGGCAGCGAGCAGCAGCTGCGCCAGAGCGTGCAGCCGCGGCTGTGGCTGGAGGTGCTGCTGCTCGGCCTGCTGGCGGAACCGGCCGCGCCCGCCGCCATGCCGGCGCCGGCCGCGCCCGCCGTTCCTGCCGCGGCGCCGAAGACCCCGCCTCCGCCGCCCTCCGCAACGGAGCCGCACCCCGTCGCGCCCGAGCCCGAGGCGGCGGCCGGCGCGGTTCCCGATCTGGCGGCCCTCTGGCAGGAGGTGCTGGCGGGCCTGGAGTTGCCCTCCACCCGCATGCTTCTGGCGCAGCAGGCCCGCCTCGAGCGACTCGAGGCGGGCCGTGTGGTGGTGCGGGTCGCGGGTCCCTGGATGGCGATGGTGCAGAGCCGCCTGCCGCTGCTGGAGAAGGCGGTCCTCCGTGTCCTCGAAGCTCCCGGCGGCATCGTGCTCGAAGCCGGAGCCGGCGCCGAGCCCCGGCGGGCGGCGGCGCCTCCCCCGCCCCCGCCGCCAGCGGCGGTTCCAGCGCAGGCCATGCCGGCACCGCCTCCGGCCAGCACGGCACCTCCGCCGGCCGAACCGGCACGACCCCAGCCGCCGAAGCCCGCGCCGCCCTCCCCCGCTCCCCCCGTCGCCGTTGCGGCGCCAGGGGCATCGGCCCCAGAGCGCCAGGCCAGCGCCGCGCCCATCGACGAGAAGGCCAGGCGGCTGGCGGAGTTCTTCAATGGCGAGGTGATTCCCGATCAGGAGGGCACCGACCTCGACCTCGGCGAGGAGCTGCCCAGCGGCAACGTCGCCTGAATCCCGCCGGCGTGGGATTCAGACCTGGCCGGCCTCCGCGGTCAGTTCGGCTTCCCCCTCCCCCTCCGGGGTGTCGCGTTCGGGGGCGGACGGGTGGTCCCCCAGGTGGAGGGTCTTCGCCCACACGAGCCGTTTCGGCAGCAGGGCCATGCGCAGGGTGACCCATGGAATCACCACGAACCAGTGCATGAGGTAGAGGAGGCCCAGGGCGAGGCCGAGGGCATGGGCGTCCGGCAGGGGCGGCCCATCGGCGGGGCGGCGGCACCCCCGCACGATGGCGGCACCGGAGAGCCCCACCCCGACGATCGAGAGGGGCCAGTAGGCGGGAGGGGTGCGGGTGGCGAGGCTGCCGATCAGGTCCGCGGCGGAGGTGACGGGCAGCGCGTACTGCAGCAGGAAGAAGCAGGCCAGATCGATCCGCTGGCGGCGGCTGAGGCTCCTCCCCAGCAGCTGCGGCCAGTAGTCGAGAAAGCGCTGCAGCCCGCCCTCGGCCCAGCGCTGCCGCTGCCGCCAGAGGGCCCGCAGGCTGAGCACCGCCTCCTCCCGCACCGGCGGGTTCCAGAGCAGGCCGATCGGCTGACCGGCGAGCAGGAAGCGGAAGGTGAGGTCGAGGTCGTCGGTGACGGTGCCCTCGTTGAAGCCGCCGGCGGCGAAGATCGCCTCGCGCCGAAGCAGCTGGCCGTTGCCCCGCAGTTCGGCCACGCCCCCGGCGGCCAGACGTCCCTCCTGCACCTCCGCGTCCAGCACCATCTCCATGGCCTGGGCGCGCGTCAGCAGGTTCACCCCGCCGTTGACGACCGCCTTGCGGAGCTGCACGGCGGCCCAGCCGCCCCGCTCGGCGTAGGGGATCAGCCTCTCGAGGGTGTCCGCCTGGAGATCGGCGTCGGCGTCGAGCACCAGCATCCAGGGCGCGCTGAGCCGGGTGAGGGCCATGTTCAGGGCCGCCGACTTGCCGCCTCCGGCGTTCCGGCTGCGCCGCAGGACGCTCAGCTGGGGGATGCGGCCCTGGAGCTCGGCCAGCAGCTGCGGGGTGCGGTCCTCGCTGCCGTCGTCGATCACCCAGAGCCGCAGGCGGTCGGCGGGCCAGTGGAGCGCCGCGAGCCGCTCCACCAGCCGGGTGATCACCGCCTCCTCGTCCCTGGCGGCCACCACCACGTCCACCGGCGGGGGGCAGCCGCCGCCCGCCTCGGGCGCTTCCTGATCGGAACTGGCCGGTTCCGCGGGCGTGCCGGCGGCATGGGGTCTGCGGGGGCCGTGAAAGACCGTCCGCAGGCCGTAACCCCCCAGCATGAGGGCCAGGGTGATGGCGGGCAGGAGCGCCCGCTGGGGATCCAGCCAGTGGGGGGCCAGGCCCGCCCAGCCGCAGGCGACGAGGAAGAGGGCGGCTTTGGGGCGTCGGCGGTCCCGGACGGTTGCCTCTGCCGCCATGATTCTCGCTGAAGTGAGGAAAACTTTAAGGGGCTTCTACGGAGACCCGAGGGAATCGAGCCGGTCGATGGCCTCCAGGGTGGTACCGGGGTAGTAATGCTGCAGGATCGCGGCGGTGCTCCAGCCACGCCGGGCCAGGTCGATGGCACCGGCCTGGGAGAGGCCCACGCCATGGCCGAAGCCGCCGCCGCGGAGCTCCCAGGCGTCCGGGCCGGAGGGATTCAGCACGAAGAGGGTGCTGGGGATCTGCCGCAGGGTCCGCCGGATGGCGTCCAGCCGCAGCACCCGCGAGCCCGAGGTGCCGCGGATCTCCAGGGCCAGAACCCTGCCGCTGGGCCCCCGTTCCATCACCCTCACGGCCTGCACCGCGCCGATCCCGCCGCCGCTGCGGGCCAGCGCCGCGCCGATCTCGGCGGCCGTCAGACGACGGCTCCAGCGGAAGAGGGGATGGTCGGCCCCGTAGGCCGCGGCGCCGTCCCCCAGCAGGGCGGGGAGGCTCGCCGCCGGCAGCGGCACGGGGAAACGGGCTGTGAACGCGGCAGGACCGTCGCTGAAGCTCCGCAGGTAGGGGAGCGCCTCCCCCTGCCAGCCCTCCTGGAAGCCGGCGGCGATGCCGCCGTTGGTGGCGTGATACACCGCCTGGATGGGACTTCCCCCGTAGCTCAGCACACGGTGACGGGTCGCCGCGATCGCCTGGCGCACCCCTGCTCCCGCCTGGCGCGGATCGCTGTAGACCTGGCACTGGGTGTCGGCGCAGAGGTGGTAGCCGTCCACCGTGAAGCGGTGGTGGTTGCGCAGCGCCCAGGTGCGGGCCAGCACCGCCTGGGCGGCCAGGGCCGCGGCGGGGGAGCCGGCGCCGATCTCATGGGGCACGACCCCCTCCAGGTACCGCTCCAGGGGCACCTGTTCCACCAGGCTCCAGCCGCCATGGGCGTCGCTCTGCAGCCGGAAGGGGCCGGCGTAGAGCCCCTTCCCCCAGCGGAGTCCGCCGGGTGTCTCCAGCCGGATCGGGCCCTGCAGCGGCACCACCCCCTCGCTCCGGCGCAGCTCGAGGGCGAGCCTCCGGTCCGCCCGCTGCTCCACCAGGCGGGGGGAGGCTCCGGGCGGCGGCGGCGCCGTGGACGCCGCCCACACCTCCCATTCCCCCGGCTTGGCGATCACGGCGGCGGCACCGGCTTGCCGCCAGGGGCGGGCCGCCGCCTCGGCGGTCTCGAAGCTGGCGAAGGGACCCAGCACCTGGCGCCGCAGCGTGAGCGGCTCCGCCAGCGGCTCCCAGCGCCAGTGGAGGGTGATCACGGGCGCCATGAAGCGCTGGCCGGAGGCATCCACCAGGGTGAGGTTGCCGCCGCCGGAGCGGAGCACCAGCGGCGCGGCGGTCGCTGCGCCGGCGGCCGCCCCCGGCCCCAGCCGTGCCGCCAGCCCCACCCACAGCACCGGCTGGACCGGATCCACCGCCGCCGCCGGGGCCACCGGCCAGTGCAGCGGTTCCCCGGCCGCCCGGCACCCCCCCGCCGCCAGCAGCAGAACCCCCAGCAGCAGGCGCCCGCCGCCGGCGAGGGTCCGTCGGCGGACTGGAGGGGCGGCAGGGCGCATGGCGGGCATGGGGGAGAGGGGGAAGCCGGTGGAGCGGCGTCGTAGGATCATCGTTTGTGCGCGCTCTGGAACAGGGGATGCCGAAGCTCAAGACCAGGAAAGCTGCCGCCAAGCGGTTCCGTCTCACCGGCGGCGGCAAGTTCATGCGCCGTCGTGCCTTCCGCAATCACCTGCTCGACCACAAGAGCGCCAAGCGCAAGCGCTACCTGGCCACGAAGGCCGTCGTCGACGAGACCGACGCCCCCAACGTCGCCCTGATGCTGCCGTACAGCAACTGAGCTGATTCCTCCTTCCTTTTCCCGCATTCCCGCCCATGGCCCGCGTCAAGAGGGGCAACGTCGCCCGCATCCGCCGTAAGAAGATCCTCCGCCTCGCCCGTGGCTTCCGGGCCGGCGGCGGCCACCAGTTCCGCACCGCCAACCAGCGGGTCATGAAGGCCCTCTGCAACGCCTACCGCGACCGTCGCCGCCGCAAGCGGGACTTCCGGCGGCTCTGGATCAGCCGCATCAGCGCCGCCGCCCGGCTCAACGGCATCAGCTACAGCCGTCTGATCGGCAATCTCAAGAAGAGCGACGTTCGCCTCAACCGCAAGATGCTCG
This sequence comes from uncultured Cyanobium sp., assembly GCA_964628165.1. Classification (GTDB taxonomy): domain Bacteria; phylum Cyanobacteriota; class Cyanobacteriia; order PCC-6307; family Cyanobiaceae; genus Cyanobium. The sequence goes on along the minus strand of CAZVPB010000071.1, from coordinate 3,727 downwards.
CCCAGCTGGCTGTTCTCGATCCGGCCGGCTTCGCGGACGTGGTGAGCGCCGGCGGCCGCTGAGCCCGCCCCCTTCCCTGCCGGCGGACCCGCATGCCCGAGCTGCTGCCCCAGACCTATCTCCTCGGTCTGATCGTCCTTCTCGCCGTCGTGGCCGTCGTGGTCGGCCGGCAGATGCTGAGGGTGTGGCGTGAGGAGGCCACCCTCGCCCGCCTCGGCGGCAACGACCCTTCCGGGGCGGCTCCCCGGGATTCCACCGGTCTCTATGAGCTGGCCTCGGTGCAGCTCCGCAAGCGCCTCTACGGCCAGGCCATCGACAACCTCCGCAGGGCCCTCAAGCAGGCCCAGGCCGAAGGGGCCCCCGACGATGCCCTCGCCCTGATCGAGAACGCCCTCGGCTTCGCCCACGCCGCCCAGAACCGTTTCGGTGTGGCCATCCGCCATTACCGGGCCGCCCTCCGCGCCCGTGCCGATTACCCCGTGGCGCTCAACAACCTGGCCTTCGCCCTCGAGAAGGAAGGCAAGACCGACGAAGCCCGCACCAGCTACGAGCAGGCCCTCGGCCTCGACCCCTCCAACCGCTCCGCCCGGCGGGGCCTGCGCAAGCTGGAACGGCGGCGGGACCGGACCGCCCCGGCGGCCTGATCCGGCCCGTGTGCGGCGCTCATTCCGCCGCATCTCACCCCCCGACCTTCACCACAGACCCCGGATCGTGTCTCCCGTCGGGGCCGGGGCGGGTGCGGCACTGGTCTCCGGCTCCAGCTGAAGGCGGGCGCCGGGATCGGTGAGACGGATCACGCTCGTGCCGCTCAGGGAGAGGCCCTGGAGGCCCTGGAAGCCCGCACCGGGTTCGAGGCCGGGGATCGGACCGTCGCCCAGAACGAGCAGGTCCAGCTGATCGGACTTGGCGTTGATGTTCCCCTGGATGTCGCTCGTGGCGCTGCCGATGGTGATCCGCCCCCGGAGATCCACCATCTGCCCCACCGGCGTGGTGGAGGAGAGCTCCAGCCGGGCCGGCAGCATCTCGCCGCTGGCGAAGGAGCGGAAGCTGCCGCTCCAGCGCCTGGGGATCAGTTCGGCGATGAGGCGGGCCCGACCGATCGGGTCGAAGGTCTCCACCGCGCCGACGCCCACGGCGGCGTAGGGATCGATCGCCGCAGGGGTGAAGCCGGGCGGCAGGTCCACCGGCACGGGGCCGAGGGCGAGGGGCAGCGGCATGGCGGTCGGTGGGACGCTCCTGCGGCGCAGACTAGGGGTCCCGCCGCCCTCGCGCCCCTCCCCCCGTGACCCTCTCCCCGGACATCAGCACCGACCCGCTCGTGATCGGCGGCCGCCGGTTCGGCAGCCGGCTGCTCACCGGCACGGGCAAGTATCCCGATCTCGCGGCGATGCGCGCCAGCGTGGCCGCCAGCGGCTGCGGGATCGTCACGGTCGCGGTGCGCCGGGTGCAGAGCCGCGCCGCCGGCCACGAGGGCCTGATGGAGGCGATCGACTGGGGAAGGATCTGGATGCTTCCCAACACCGCCGGCTGCGGCACCGCCGAGGAGGCCGTGCGGGTCGCCCGGCTCGGCCGCGAACTGGCGCGGCTGGCGGGCCAGGAGGACAACACCTTCGTGAAGCTGGAGGTGATCCCCGATTCGCGGCATCTCCTGCCGGACCCGGTGGGCACCCTCGAAGCGGCGGAACAGCTGGTGAAGGAGGGCTTCACGGTGCTCCCCTACATCAACGCCGACCCGCTTCTGGCCCGGCGGCTCGAGGAGGCGGGCTGCGCCACGGTGATGCCGCTGGGCTCGCCGATCGGCTCGGGCCAGGGCATCCGCAACGCCGACAACATCGGCATCATCATCGAGAACGCCGGTGTCCCGGTGGTCGTCGATGCCGGCATCGGCGTGCCCAGCGAGGCCGCCCAGGCCATGGAGATGGGGGCCGACGCCGTGCTCGTCAACAGCGCGATCGCGCTGGCGGGCGATCCCGCCGCCATGGCCCGCGCCATGGCGATGGCGACGGCGGCCGGGCGGGCCGCCTTCCGGGCCGGCCGTCTGCCCGCGCGCCGGCAGGCCAGCCCCAGCTCCCCGCTGGAGGGGCGGGTCGGGACGCCGCTGGCTCTCGGCTGAACGGCCACGTCCCGTTACATTCCGTGCCGGAATCCCTCGCCCCGGGGAGCCGCTCCATAAGGTTTGGCGAATCCATCCCGTTCCGCCATGCAGGTCACCGAGGAAGACGGCGGCAAGTTGAATGCCTTCGCCAGGGAGCCCCGCATGGTCGTCATGGAGAAGGGCGAGGGGGGTGGCCGCGCCAACCGGCTTCTGCTGCTCGGCGGCCTCGTCCTCGTGCTGGTGCTGGTGGGTCTGGCGGCCCGCATCAGCTGAGGCGCGATTCCCGCCCTGGCCCGCCGGAGGCCTGTAGTAGCTTGCTCGCTGGAGCAACCGCTCGTGCAGGAGTCTGGGGTGAAGGTTCTGGTTCTCGGTGGTGATGGCTTCTGCGGCTGGCCCTGCTCGGTGAACCTCGCCGAGGCCGGTCACGACGTGGTCATCGTCGACAACCTCAGCCGCCGCAAGATCGATATCGAACTCGAGGTGGATTCGCTCACCCCGATCGCCACCCTCGGCGACCGTCTGCGGGCATGGGAGCAGGTGGGCGGCCGGCCCATGCGCTTCGTGCTGCTCGACATCGCCCGTCAGTACGAGTCTCTGCTCGACCTGCTGCGCACCGAGCGGCCCGACGCGGTGGTGCACTTCGCCGAACAGCGGGCGGCGCCCTATTCGATGAAGAACAGCGGCACCAAGCGCTACACGGTCGACAACAACGTCAACGGCACCCACAACCTTCTCGCCGCCATCGTCGAGAGCGGCCTCGACATCCACATCGTGCACCTGGGCACGATGGGGGTCTACGGCTACGGGTCCCATCGCGGCGCCACCATTCCCGAGGGGTATCTCACCGTGGAGGTGCCCCAGCCGGACGGCAGCCGGTTCACCGAGAAGATCCTCCATCCGGCCGATCCGGGCAGCGTCTACCACATGACGAAGACCCTGGATCAGCTTCTCTTCTATTACTACAACAAAAACGATTCGGTGCGGGTGACCGACCTCCACCAGGGCATCGTGTGGGGTACCAACACCGAACTCACCGACCGGGATCCCCGCCTCACCAACCGCTTCGACTATGACGGCGATTACGGCACGGTTCTCAACCGCTTCCTGATGCAGGCGGCCATCGGCCATCCCCTCACCGTTCACGGCACCGGCGGCCAGACCCGGGCCTTCATCCATATCCGGGACTCGGTCCGCTGCGTCCAGCTCGCCCTCGAGCACCCGCCCGTCAGCGGCGAGAAGGTCAAGATCTTCAATCAGATGACGGAGAGCCACCAGGTGGGCGAACTGGCCCGCAAGGTGGCCGCCCTCACCGGTGCCGAGATCGCCTACCTCCCCAATCCCCGCAAGGAGGCGGTCGAAAACGACCTGATCGTGGACAACCGCTGCTTCATCGAACTGGGCCTCCAGCCCACCACCCTCGACGACGGCCTGCTGGCGGAGGTGGTGGACGTGGCCCGGCGCTGGGCCGACCGTTGCGACCGCTCGCGGATCCCCTGTCTCTCGGCCTGGACCACCCGTCAGGCCGAGGCGATCCGGGCGGCGGTCTGAGCCGCGTCGCCCCGTGAAGGTCGCCTTCTTCACCGAGACCTTCCTGCCGAAGGTCGACGGGATCGTCACCCGCCTCACCAAGAC
>CAZVPB010000070.1:0-10970 GCA_964628165.1 uncultured Cyanobium sp. | reverse complement strand
GAAGCGGTGGATGCCGCGCCGGGCGCCGAGGGCCTGGGCCAGCGCCTGGCCCACGCTGATGCCCACGTCCTCGTTGGTGTGGTGATCGTCGATGTGGGTGTCGCCGGTGGCGGCGATCTCCAGGTCCACCAGCCCGTGGCTGGCGATCTGATGGAGCATGTGGTCGAGGAACGGCACCCCCGTGGCCACCTCGCTGGCGCCGGTGCCGTCGAGATTCAGGGTGACGCGCACCTCGGTCTCACCGGTGACGCGGTGGATGGAACCGCTGCGGGCTGGGGTGTCGTCGTTCATGGGCAGGGCCCCCAACGCGGGGAGAGTCCGCATCATCGCGAACCCCGGGGATCACATGCCGGTGATGCAGTAGCCGGCATCCACGTAGAGCACCTGGCCGGTGATGCCGGAAGCGAGAGGACTGGCCAGGAAGGCGGCGGTGCTGCCCACCTCCTCCTGGGTCACGGTGCGGCGCAGCGGCGCCTTCTCCTCCACGTTGTGGATCATCTCGAGGATGCCGCCGATCGCCGAGCTGGCCAGGGTGCGGATCGGCCCGGCGCTGATGGCGTTCACCCGCACCTGCTTTTCGGGGCCCAGTTCGGCGGCCAGGTAGCGCACCGAGGCCTCCAGGGCCGCCTTGGCCACGCCCATCACGTTGTAGTTGGGGATGGCCCGCTCCGCGCCCAGGTAGCTGAGGGTGATCACGCTCGCCCCCTCGCTGAACAGGGGCTTGGCGTGGCGACAGAGGGGCGCGAGCGAGTAGGCGCTCACCTCCAGGGCCCGGGCGAAGCCCTCCGGGCTGATCGCCGAGTAGTCCCCCACCAGCTCGTCCTTGCCGGCGAAGGCGAGGCAATGCACCAGCACGTCGATCCCCCCCCACTGCTGCCGCACCTTCTCGAACACCGCCTCGATCTGGGCGGGCTCCTGCACGTTGAGCGGCTCGAACAGGGTGGGATTCAGCGGTGCGGTGAGCTCCCGCACCTTGGCCTCGAAGCGCCCCTTCTCGTCCGGCAGGTAGGTGATCCCCAGCTCAGCCCCCGCCCCCGCCAGCTGGCGGGCGATGCCCCAGGCGATCGAGCGGTTGTTGGCGATGCCGGTGACGAGGGCCTTGCGGCCGGTGAGATCGAGCAGCATGGAGAGCGGTGGTGCCGAGGAACCGGCGGATGCGGTCGGGCGATTCTCCCCCAGCGGCCCTGACGGGCCGTGAGCCCCTGGCGGGAGGAGAAGCCCTGGAGCGCAGCCTCGCGGCCTGGTTTCCGGCAGCAGGCGGCCCCCTCAGCCCGATCCGCGGCGGTCGCCGCGCCGCCGAGCGGCGGCTGGCGGCGGTCGACCCGCCCCGCTATGGCGCCACCCGCAACCATCTCGACGGCGCCGTCACCCGGCTCTCGCCCTACCTCCGCCACGGGGTGCTCAGCCTGGCGGAGGCGCGTGAGGCGGTGTTCGCCTGGCTGGCGGCCCACGGAAGCGGCGATCCGGCCCAGGACCGCCCCCGGACGGAGAAGCTCCTCAAGGAGCTGGCCTGGCGTGACTACGCCCAGCGGCTCTGGCGACGCTGGGGTGACGGCATCTGGCACGACCGCGAGCCCCTCGCCGGCGGGCATCCCGCGGACAGCTACGCCCCCGACCTGCCGTCCGACCTGCGCCAGGGGCGCACCGGCCTGGCCTGCATCGATGCCTTCGTGGCCGAGCTGGAACGCACCGGCTGGCTCCACAACCATGTGCGGCTGTGGCTGGCGGCCTACCTGGTGCACTGGCGGCGCGTCCGCTGGCAGGCCGGCGCCGCCTGGTTCCTCGAGCACCTGCTCGACGGCGACCCCGCCAGCAACGCCCTCGGCTGGCAATGGGTGGCGGGCAGCTTCAGCCAGAAGCCCTACATCTTCAACCGGGCCAACCTGGAGCGCTACGCCGGCGACCGCCATTGCCACCGCTGCCCCCGCGCCGGAGCCGGCGGTGCCGAACGGGACGGCGGCTGCCCCTTCGAAGCCAGCTACGAGACTCTTCAGGAGCGGCTCTTCGCCGCTGGTCCTGGCCAGGAGGGCTCGGGCCGCGGCAGCGGTCGCCCCGAGCGGGCGGCGGCCAGTTCCAGCGAGCCCGCCGCCCTCGCCCCCAGCCCGGACAGTTCCCGCCCACCCCTTCCCCGCCGGCCGGTGGTGTGGGTGCATGGCGAAGCCCTGGGTCCCGCCAATCCCGCCCTGCGGGCCGCCCCGGGCCGGCCGGCCCTCTTCGTGTTCGACCGGGAGCTGATCGATGGCGGCACCGCCACCACGGCCGATCCGGGGGCCGGGACCCGGCGGCCGCTCAGCCGCAAGCGGCTCGGTTTCATTGCCGAATGCCTGCTGGAGCTGCCGGTCACGGTCCGCCATGGCGACGTGGCCGAGCAGGTGATCGCCTTCGCCACCGAGCACGGCGCCGATGGAGTGGTGACCAGCCGTGGGGTGGATCCCCGCTTCGAGCGGCTGCGGCGGCGGATCGCCCAACGGCTGCCGGTGACGGTGCTGGAGCCGGAACCCTTCGTGGAGCTGGAGGACAGCCCCGAACGGCCGCTGGACCTGCGCCGCTTCTCCCGCTACTGGAGGCGGGCGGCACCGCGGTTGTGGGCGATGGCGCCCTAGCGGTGGAGCTGCGTCCCCAGGACTGGATCCCTGCGCCTGACGGCACCGTCGGGCTGGCGGGCCGTCTGCCGTGCCGGCCCGCGACACCTCCCCTGGTGCTGCGGATCGACCGGCGGTCCGCCGCCGTGCGGAGGACCCTGGCGGATCTGGTGCCGCTGCTGGCGGACGACGAGCAGCGGCGGCTGGAGCGGTTCCGGCGCATCGAGGACCGGGAGCGGTTCCTGCTGGGGCGGGGGGGCCTGCGGCTCAGCCTCGCCGCTCTGCTGGGGCAGCCTCCCGGCCGCCTGAAGCTGGCCGCCACGGCGGCGGGCAAGCCCTTCCTCGCCGACGCCGGCGGCCGGCCGCAGCGGCGGGCACCGCAGTTCAACATCTCCCACTCGGGCGATCTGGTCCTGCTGGCGCTCCACGGCACCCACCCCGTGGGAGTGGACGTGGAGCGCCTGCGCCCGCAGCTCGACTGGCGGTCGATCGCGCGGCGCTGCCTCGAACCGGACGCCCTGGCGCGGATCGAGGACCTGGCTCCGGCGGAGCGGCGGCCGGCGTTCCTGGAGGCCTGGTGCGCCCTCGAGGCGAGCCTGAAGGCCAGCGGCAGCGGCCTGGGGGGGCCACGGCCGGAGCGGGACGAATGCCGCCTCTGGCTCCTGGAGCTGCCGCCGGACTACCGCGGCGCCGTGGCCCTCACGGTCCGGGCGGCGGCGGCGGCGGCGGCTCCTCGAAGTCCTCGGGGGTGAGGGGGATGCCCAGCAGCTGCTTCTCACGGCGACGGTGCTCCATCGGATCCCGCAGCAGGTCACGCTCCTCCAGGAGTGGCACCGGCGGCGGCACGAACTCCTCGGGACGGCGGGGCGGCTCCACCCACTCGAAGTCCCGCCGCGGCGCCTCCTGACGGCAGAGCGCCTCCATCTCGCTCCGCAGAATGGCGCGCACCCGGCCCCGCCGCAGCGCCGCGTAGAACTCCTCCCGGGGAGCCCGCCCGGCACTGGTGGGATTCTCGCCGTTGCCGCCGCTCAACCGCGCCGCATCCGGGTTCCAGCGCGGCCGGCAGACGCCCACCTGGCTGGTGTCGGGATCCAGCCAGATGTGGATGCCCTCGCCGCCGGGCCGTGTGACCACCGCCACTCCGTCATGGGCGCGGACCCGCGGCAGCGGATAGACCCTCCAGCTGGCCCGCTGATCGGCCGGCACGCAGCCGAGGAGGCCGATCAGCACCACGGTGCCCGCCAGGGCGGACAGGGGCGGGAGAGGGCGCACGCGGAGGGAGGGACCTGACGCCATGATCCTGTTCCGTCCGGAGTCCCGTCCGTCCGCCGGCGGCCCCGCCATGGCCCTCACCCCCTCCACGATGCTGCCGCTGGGCACGCCGCTGCCCCTGGCCCTGATGCGCGAGCGGCTCACGCCGGTGCACGGCGGCGCCCTCGATCCGGCCGGACTGCAGGGGCGGCCGGTGCTGGTGATGTTCCTCTGCCCCCACTGCCCCTTCGTGAAGCACATCGAGCCGGAGATCACCCGGCTGCAGGGGGACCTCGGCGCGGGGCTGGCGATGGTGGGGATCTGCAGCAACAGCGTCCGCACCCACCCCCAGGACGGCCCCGAGGGGATGCGGGCGCAGGCCACGGAGCGGGGCTGGACCTTCCCGTATCTCGCCGATGCCGACCAGGTGGTGGCGCGCGGGTTCCGGGCCGCCTGCACCCCCGACCTCTATCTCTTCGACGCCGCCCACCGGCTGGCCTACCGCGGACAGCTCGACCCCAGCCGTCCCGGCAACGACGCCCCCCTCGACGGCCGCGATCTGCGGGCCGCGGTGGAGGACCTGCTGGCGGGGAGGAAGCCGGCGGGCGATCAGCAGCCCTCGATCGGCTGCAACATCAAGTGGCATCCAGGATCCGCGCCGGACTGGGCCTAAGGTTGCGCCCATGAACGTGCCGCCCTTCAGTCTTTCCGAGCAGCTGCGCGAGCTCGGAGAAAGCCTCGACCAGGCCGTTCTCGAAGTCCTTCGCAGCGGCCAGTACATCGGCGGCGCCACCATCAGCGGGTTCGAGGAGGAGTTCGCCCGCTCCTGCGGGGTCCCCCACGCGATCGGCTGCAACAGCGGCACCGATGCGCTGGTGCTCAGCCTGAGGGCGCTGGGGATCGGACCCGGCGACGAGGTGATCACCAGCTCCTTCAGCTTCTTCGCCACCGCCGAGGCGATCAGCGCCGTGGGCGCGACTCCCGTGTTCGTGGATGTGGAGGAGGAGTCCTACCTGATCGATCCGGAGCGGATCGAGGCGGCGATCACCCCGGCCACGCGGGCCCTGCTCCCCGTCCACCTCTTCGGCCGGCCGGTGGACATGGAGCGCATCCTCGCGATCGCGGCCGCCCACGACCTGCGGGTGATCGAGGACTGCGCCCAGGCCACCGGGGCCCGCTGGGGCGACCGTCCGGTGGGTGGCTGGGGCGACGCCGGCTGCTTCAGCTTCTTCCCCACCAAGAACCTGGGGGCGGCCGGCGATGGCGGCGCCGTCACCTGCCGCGATCCGGAGCTGGCCCGCCGGATCCGGGAACTGGCGGTGCACGGCATGCCCCGCCGTTACCTCCACACCGAACTCGGTTACAACAGCCGCCTCGATGCCCTCCAGGCGGCCGTGCTGGCGGTGAAGCTGCCCCACCTCGAGCGATGGCTCGAACGGCGACGCGCCATCGCCGCGCGCTACCGCGAGAGCCTCGCGGACCTGCCCGGAGTGCGGCTGGCCGGGGCCGGACCGGGCGGCCACAGCTGGAACCAGTTCGTGGTGCGGATCCTCCCCTGCTCCGAGGCCGCGCGGCTGTGCGGCGGCAGCTGTGCCAGCTCCGCCGAGAGCGCCTGCCGCGGCCTGCCCGACTCCCGCTGCCGCGACTGGATCCAGGCGCAGCTGCGGGAGGCGGGCGTGCAGACGATCACCTACTACCCGATCCCGATCCACCGGCAGCCCGCCTATGCCTCGCTCGGCTATGGCCCCGGCAGCCTGCCGCTCACCGAGCGTCTCTGCTCGGAGGTGCTCAGTCTGCCGATCTTCCCGGAACTGAGCGAGACGCAGCAGGAAGCGGTGATCCAGGCTGTGCGTGATCTGATCGGCGCCGCCACCGGCCGTTCCGTTCCCGGTCTGAGGGCCACGGCCGCCTGAGCCGGCTCAGCCCCTGGGCAAGGAGGCGTACAGAGCCTTGAAGCGGGCCTGCTGCCGCCGATGGTCGACGACCGGTTCCGGGTAGCCGCGGCGCTCGAGCGGAACGATCTCGCCGGAGAGCAGATCCGGCGTGGCCACGTGGGCGAGTTCCGGCAGCCAGGTGCGGATGTAGCGGGCCTCGGGATCGAAGCGTGCCGCCTGGGTGAAGGGGTTGAAGATGCGCAGCGGTTTGGGGTCCATGCCGCTGCTGGCGCTCCACTGCCAGCCGCCGTTGTTGGCGGCCAGGTCGCCATCCACCAGCCGGGCCATGAAGGCGGTCTCGCCCCAGCGCCAGTCGCAGATCAGATCCTTCACCAGGAAGGAGGCCACGATCATGCGGCAGCGGTTGTGCATCCAGCCGCTGCCGTTGAGCTGGCGCATGGCGGCATCCACGATCGGCACGCCCGTGCGGCCTTCCCGCCAGGCCGCGAAGCGTTCCTCGTCGTTCTCCCAGGGGAACTGACGCCACTGGCGGCGGTAGGGACCATCGGCAAGATCGGGAAAGTGGAACAGGGCCTGCTGGTAGAACTCCCTCCACGCCAGCTCCTGCTCCCAGGTCGCGATCGAGGCGCGCTCCTCGTCGCTGCGGGCCTCGCCGCGGGCCTGCCGGGCGGCGCTCCAGGCCTGGCGGGGGCTGAGGGTGCCGAACTTGAGGGCGGCGGAGAGGGCGGAGGTGCCCCGCTCGGCGGGAAAATTGCGCCCCGGCTCGTAGCCGCCCAGGGCTCCGCTCTCGCAGAAGTCGGCGAGCCGGGCGCGGGCGGCCGCCTCGCCGGGCCGGCAGGGGCAGAGCTCCGCGCCCGCGAAGGGGGGGACCGGCGGCACGGCCTCGAGCAGGGGGAGGGAGTCCCACAGGGTCCGCCGCTCCCCGGCCGGGGGGGCCGGATCGAGATCGTGCAGGCCGGCGGGGGCCGCCAGCGGCTCGGCGGCCCCGTGGGGTCCCCCCTGACCCTCGAGGGCGCGCCGCCAGCTCCGCAGGTAGGGCCCGTACACCCGGTAGGGCTCGCCGGCGCCGGTGCGGAGCGCGTCCGGCGGCACGAGCACCTGATCCCAGCCGGCCCGCACCTCCTGGCCGCCGGCCCGGAGCGCCCTGGCCACCCGCCGGTCCCGCTCGCGGCCGTAGGGCTCCACATCGCGGTTCCAGGCCACCCCCTCCACCGCCAGGGCCTCCGCCAGTCGCGGCAGCAGCTCCACCGGATCGCCCCGCAGCAGCAGCAGGCGGCTTCCCGCCCGCCGCCAGCTCTCGGCCAGCTCCGCCAGGCTGGCGAACAGGAACCAGCGCCGCGCCGGCGCGATCGGAGGCAGTTCCGGGCCGGGCTCCAGCAGGGCCGGATCGAGCACGAACACACCCGTGACGGCGGGAGTGAGCTGCTTCACCCCGGCCAGGCCGAGATTGTCGGCCAGTCGGAGGTCGCGACGGTGCCAGAACAGCCAGCGGGGCGGGCTCACAGGCTCAGCTGCTGGCGGGCACGGAACCAGGCGGTCACGCTCTTGCCGTCGAGGGGCTCGTCGCCGCCGGCGATCGCCGCATCCAGCTCGGAGGGCTCCATCAGCAGCACCTCGATGTCCTCGTCGTCGTCGCCGGCCGGCGGTGCGGGCAGCGGCGAGAGCTCGCGGGCGAGGAAGAGGTGGATCACCTCGTCGGAATAGCCGGGGCAGGGCAGCATCGCCCCGAGCGGATCCCAGCGCCCGGCGCGGTAGCCCGTCTCCTCCTGCAGCTCCCGCTCCATGGTGGCCAGGGGATCCTCGCCGGGATCGAGGGTGCCGGCGGGAAATTCCAGCAGCCGGCCGGCGATGGCGAAGCGGTACTGGCGCAGGATCACCACACGGCCGTCGTCGAGCACCGGCACCGCCAGGGAGGCGCCGGGATGGCGGATCACGCCGAAGGTGCCCTCCACGCCGATCGGCAGCACCATGCGGTTCACCTCGAAGCGGATCTTGCGGGCGTCGAGGGCGGCGGTGGTCTCCAGGTGGCGCGCGGGCTCGGGGGGCGGCAGGGGCGCCATCGCTCGGGTGCGGCGGACCGGTTCAGCTTGGCGGATTGCCCCCGCCAGCGCCGCCCCGCGGCGGCCCCTCACTCCGGCCAGCCGGAGCGGGGGGGCAGCCGCCGGGGCGGCGCCTCGGGCCGGTGGGGCAGGAGGTCCGCCAGCAGCGATGCAGCGTTCCGTGGCGGCAGCCGGTCCTGTCCCGGCGGCACCAGGGACGGATCGATCGCCGCCAGCGGCGCCAGCACGAAGGTGCGCTCCGGCAGCCGCGGATGGGGCAGCTCCAGGTCGGGCGCCCGGATCCGCGTTTCCCCCCACCAGAGCAGATCGAGGTCGAGGCTGCGGGGCCCCCACCGCACCGGCCGCTCCCTTCCGAAGGCCGCCTCGAGTTCCTGCAGCTGCGTCAGCAGCCGCCGAGGCTCGGGCCGGGCGGACGCGGCGGCCAGCTCCACCACCACCGCCGCGTTCAGGTAGGGCGGCTGCCCGGCCGGCCCCCCCACCGGATCGGTGAGGAAGAGGGGTGACCAGCGGCAGCGCGGCGCGCCAGGGGCAGGAGGCGCGAGAGTTCCGCCGGCCCGCAGGAGCCGCGCCTCCAGCAGCGGCCGCACCGCCACGAGAGTGGCGCCGGGGTCACCGAGGTTGGCGCCGAGGGCGACGGCGAGGGTGGGCACCGGACGGGGCGAACAGCGGCATCGGCGAGACTTCCCCCACATCCTCCCGTCACCGGATCGCACCGCCGCCCATGGTCGCCAGCCCGCCCGGCCCCGCCGCCGACGCCGCCCGCGCCTTCCCGCTGGCGGCGATCACCGGCCACGGCACCCTCAAGCTGGCCCTGATGCTGGCGGCGGTGGATCCCGGCATCGGCGGCGTGGTGATCGCCGGCGGCCGCGGCACCGGCAAGTCGGTGCTGGCCCGGGGACTCCACGCCCTGCTGCCGCCGATCGACGCGCTCGATCTGGGCCCGTCGGTGAAGCTGCCGAACCTGGATCCGGCCAGGCCTGAGGAATGGGACGAGACCGCCCGCCGCCGGGTGGTGGACCTGGGCGGCGATCCCACCGGGCGGGACCGCTCGGCCCTGCTCCCCACCCGGGTCGTGCCGGCCCCGTTCGTGCAGGTCCCGCTGGGGGTCACCGAGGACCGGCTGCTGGGGGCCGTGGACGTGGCCGCCTCCCTGGCGGCCGGGGCGCCGGTGTTCCAGCCCGGCCTGCTGGCGGAGGCCCACCGGGGAGTGCTCTACGTCGACGAGCTCAACCTGCTCGACGACGGCATCACCAACCTGCTGCTGGCGGCGGTGGACAGCGGCGAGAACCGCCTCGAGCGGGAGGGCCTGTCCCTGTCCCATCCCTGCCGCGCCCTGCTGATCGCCACCTACAACCCCGAGGAGGGGCCGGTGCGCGACCACCTGCTCGACCGCTTCGCCATCGCCCTCTCCGCCAACCAGGTGCTCGCGGCGGAGCAGCGCATGGCGATCACCCGCTCGGTGCTGGAGCACGGCGAGGCGTCCGAGGCCTTCCGGGCCCGCTGGCAGGAGGACACCGACGCCCTCGCCACCCAGCTGCTGCTGGCCCGCCAGTGGCTGCCGGACGTGACGATCGCCCAGGAGCAGATCGCCTACCTGGTGACCGAAGCCCTGCGGGGCGGCGTGGAGGGCCATCGCGCCGACCTCTTCGCGGTGCGGGTGGCCCGCGCCCATGCTGCCCTCAGCGGCCGCGACCGGGTGGCGGCGGAGGATCTGCAGGTGGCGGTGCGGCTGGTGATCGCGCCACGGGCGCTGCAGCTGCCGCCGCCGGATCCCGACCAGCCGATGGAACCGCCGCCGCCGCCGCCTTCGGCGGACCAGCCGCCGGAGGAGCCCGAACCTCCGGAGGACGCCGATTCGGAGGAGCCCGACGAGCCGGAGGCGGAGCAGGACGACACTCCCGAGGACGAAGCGCCGCCGCAGGTGCCGGAGGAGTTCCTGCTGGAACCGGAGGCGGCCGCGATCGATCCGGATCTGCTGCTCTTCTCCGCCGCCCGGGCCCGCAGCGGCGCCAGCGGCAGCCGCAGCGTGGTGCTGAGCGACAGCCGCGGCCGCTACGTGAAGCCGATGCTGCCCCGCGGTCCGGTGCGCCGGATCGCGGTGGACGCCACCCTGCGGGCGGCGGCGCCGCACCAGAAGGCGCGCCGGGCCCGGGAGCCGCACCGCAGGGTGATCGTGGAGGACGCCGACCTGCGGGCCAAGCAGCTGCAGCGTCGCGCCGGCGCCCTGGTGGTGTTCCTGGTGGATGCCAGCGGCTCGATGGCGCTCAACCGCATGCAGAGCGCCAAGGGGGCGGTGCTGCGGCTGCTCACCGAGGCCTACGAGAACCGTGACGAGGTGGCCCTGATCCCCTTCCGCGGCGAACAGGCGGAGGTGCTGCTGCCCCCCACCCGGTCGATCACGGCGGCGCGGCGGCGGCTGGAATCGATGCCCTGCGGCGGCGGCTCCCCCCTGGCCCACGGCCTCACCCTCGCGGCCCGGGTGGGGGCCAATGCCCTCGCCACCGGCGACCTCGGCCAGGTGGTGGTGGTGGCGATCACCGACGGGCGGGGCAACGTGCCCCTCTCCCGCTCCCTCGGCCAGCCCGAGCTGGAGGGGGAGGAGCCGGTGGACCTCAAGGAGGAGGTGAAGCAGGTGGCGGGGCGCTACCGCGCCCTCGGCCTGAAGCTGCTGGTGATCGACACCGAGCGGAAGTTCATCGGCACCGGCATGGGCAGGGACCTGGCCGAGGCGGCCGGCGGCCGCTACGTCCAGCTGCCGCGGGCCAGCGACCAGGCCATCGCCGCCATCGCCATGGAGGCGATCGGCGGGGTCTAGGGGGATCTAGCGGGGCTGGATGCGAGCTCCGGGCCGGCGCGTTTCGGCCTCCTGCTGATCCGCAGCGGAGAGGGTGCGGCGCTTGCGGGGCCGGGGCGGCGGACTCCAGTCCCGGCGGTCCTCGAGGCTGGTGGGGCCGGGCTCCGGGGGCGGGGGCGGCGGCTCCCCGGCCTCCTCGCGGCGGCGGGCCTCACGGTCCTTGGCGGCCCCCACCCGGGCGGGATAGAGCTCCTCGAAGAAGCTGCCGAGGCCCACCGCGATGCTGAGCACCCCGTCGCGGAAATCGGGATCGCCGGTGAGCTGGCCCACGTCCCCCCCCACGTCGCCCCAGCGGCGGGTGAGCTGGCGGGCATTGGCGATGGTGGCC
>CAZVPB010000069.1:0-10996 GCA_964628165.1 uncultured Cyanobium sp. | reverse complement strand
CCTTCTCACCGAAGATCGCGCGCAGCAGCTTCTCTTCGGGGGGCTGATCGGATTCACCCTTGGGGGTCACCTTGCCCACCAGGATGTCGCCGCTCTCCACGAAAGCACCGATGCGGATGATGCCCATCTCATCGAGGTTGCCCAGGCTCTCCTCGGCCACGTTGGGGATTTCCCGGGTGATCTCCTCGGGTCCGAGCTTGGTCTGCCGGGCCTCGATCTCGTACTTCTCGATGTGAACAGAGGTGTAGAGGTCGTCCTGGACGAGACGCTCGCTCACCAGGATCGCGTCCTCATAGTTGTATCCCTCCCAGGGCATGTAGGCGATCAGGACATTCTGACCGAGGGCGATCTCACCGCCTTCACAGGCTGAGCCGTTGGCCAGCACCTGACCGGCGATGACGCGGTCACCGAGCGAGACGATGGGCCGCTGATTGAGGCAGGTGTCCTGGTTGGAGCGCTGGTACTTCTGGAGGATGTGATAGTGATCCACACCCTGTTCATCGCGGATGATGATCTGGGTGGCATCCACGAACACCACCTCGCCGTTCACCTTGGTGATCGGCACCATGCCCGAGTCGCGGGCCACCTGGGTCTCCAGGCCGGTGCCCACCAGGGGGCGTTCCGGCCGCAGAAGCGGGACCGCCTGGCGCTGCATGTTGGACCCCATCAGGGCCCGGTTCGCGTCGTCGTGTTCGAGGAAGGGGATCAGCGAAGTGGCCACCGAGATCACCTGCACCGGCGAGAGCTGCACGTAGTCCACCTGCTCGGGAGCCACCTTCTCGAAGTCCTGCCGGTACCGGACCGGCACCAGGTCGACGAGAATCCTGCCCTCAGCGTCGGTGGGCACGTCACCCGGGGCCACGCGGCATTCGTCCTCGAGATCGGCCGAGAGGTAGATGGGGTCCCCCTGCTTGATCACCACGCCGTTCTCGACCCGCCAGAAGGGGGTCTCGATGAAGCCGTACTCGTTCACCCGGGCGTGGGTGGCGAGCGAACCGATCAGGCCGGCGTTGGGACCTTCCGGCGTCTCGATCGGGCAGATCCTGCCGTAGTGGGAGGGGTGGATGTCGCGCACGGCGAAACCGGCCCGCTCACGGGTGAGTCCGCCGGGACCGAGGGCGCTGATGCGGCGCTTGTGGGTGAGCTCGGCCAGGGGATTGGTCTGGTCCATGAACTGGCTCAGCTGGCTGGAGCCGAAGAACTCCTTGATCGCCGCCACCAGGGGCTTGGGGTTCACCAGCTGGGCCGGGGTGAGGGAATCGGTCTCACCGACCGTCATGCGCTCCTTGATGATGCGTTCGAGCCGGTTCAGCCCCACCCGCACCTGGTTCTGCAGCAGTTCGCCCACAGACCGCACGCGGCGGTTGCCGAGGTGGTCGATGTCATCGAGGGTGGCGCCGCCGACGTCCAGCTCCAGGTTGATGAGGTAGTCGATCGTGGAGAGCACGTCCTCGGGGGTGAGGACCCGCACCGCGTCGGGAGTGGTGAGGCGGAGCTTCTTGTTGATCTTGTAGCGGCCCACCCGGCCGAGGTCATAGCGCTTCGGATCGAAGAACCGGCTCTGCAGCAGCTGCTGGCCGCCGCTCACCGAGGGGGGCTCACCGGGACGCAGCTTCTTGTAGAGCTCCAGCAGGGCCTGGTCCTCCGAGGAGATGCCCTCGTCGTGGGCGGCCTCGATCGACTTGCGGTAGTACTCCGGGTGCCGCAGCTTGTCGAGCACGTCGTTGTCGGAGAGGCCGATCGCCCGCATCAGCACGTGGGCGTTGATCTTGCGGGTCTTGTCGACGCGGACGTGCAGCAGATCGTTCTTGTCGGTCTCGAACTTCAGCCAGGCACCGCGGTTGGGGATCAGGCTGGCGTTGAAGGTCTTGCGGCCGTTCTTGTCCTGCTCGTCCTTGAAGTAGACGCCGGGGGAGCGCACGATCTGGTTCACGATCACGCGCTCAGCGCCGTTGATGATGAACGTGCCGCGCTCGGTCATCAGCGGCAGCTCGCCGATGAACACCTCCTGCTCCTTGATCTCGCCGGTCTCCTTGTTCACCAGGCGGCAGGTGACGTACATCTGCGAGGCGAACGTGGCATCCCGCCGTTTGGCCTCCTCCACATCGTGGCGCGGCCGCTTGAGCCGGTATTCGTCACCGACGAAGTGGAGTTCGAGCTTGCCGGTGTAGTCGGTGATCGGGGAGAAGCTGTCCAGCTCCTCGATCAGCCCTTTCTCCAGGAACCACTTGAAGCTGGCCCGCTGCACTTCGACCAGGTCGGGCAGGTAGGTGGCGGTCTTGGCAACCTGGATGGCGGTGCTCATACGGGAAACCTGCTGCGGGGATGGTGGAAACGGAGGGTGGACACGCTCAAGCCGAAAAGCGCACCTCCCGAGGGCCCTCCTCGCCGGAGCGGAGAGGGAGATTCGGAGGGTGCGCCTAGCCCAGCGTCCGGAAAGGCTCCGGAAGGCCGGGACGGGATGGGCGGATCGGGGCGGCGGAGATGGCCAGACGTGCTGCCGTGGGGATCAGGGCCGTGATGGTCAAGGGAGAGCGGGGTCGCTTCCAGGCCAATGAAGAATCATACATTGTGAAGAGGCAGCCCGAACAGACGCACGGCGTTGGCGGTGCTGGTACGGGCCACCTGCTCGAGGCTCTCTCCCCGCAGCTCCGCCACCCGCTGGGCCACGGCGGCGACATTCGCCGGCTCGTTGCGTTTGCCCCGCCTCGGCGCCGGGGCCAGGAAGGGGCAGTCCGTCTCCACCAGGTAACGGTCCGACGGCACCCGGCGGGCGCAGGCCTGGATCGACTCGGAGCGCGGAAAGGTGACCGTGCCGCTGAAGCTGATGTGGAAGCCGAGGTCGAGGAAGGCCTCCATCTCCTCGGGGGTGCCCCCCCAGCAGTGCATCACCCCCCGCGGGCAGGTGCCCGTGGCCAGCCTCGGACGCAGCTCGGCCAGCAGCGGCGCGGCGGCCTCGCGGCAGTGCACGATCACCGGCAGATCCAGTTCCACCGCCAGATCGAGCTGGGGGCGCAGCACCGCCAGCTGTTCGTCGAGGTTCTTCTCGCGGTAGAGGTCCAGACCCAACTCGCCGACCGCCACCACGCGGTCATCCGCCTCCGCGGCCCGGCGCAGCACGGCGGCCGTGTCGTCGCGCCAGTGTCCGGTGTCGAGCGGATGCACGCCCACGGCATAGCGCATCTCCGGAAACCGGTCCGCCAGGGCGCGGATGGCGGGGATCTCGGCGGGTTCGACGCAGGCGTGAACGAGGGCGGCCACCCCCGCTTCCCGCCAGCGGCGTGACACCTCCTCCAGATCGTCCTCGAAGTTGCGGAAGACGATGTGGCAGTGGGAATCGACCAGGGGAGCGACCGTGGCGGCCTGGGCCTCGCCGGAAGGGGCGCTGATCATCGCGGGGGCCGGGGTGGGGACGACGGCACCCGTCATTGTGGCGTTGGGCCTCAGGAGGCGGACGGCTCCAGCACCTGCTTCACCGCCGCGCTCAGCCGGGATTTCTGGTGGGCACCGGTGTTGCGGTGGAGCACACCCCGCTTGACGGCCTTGTCGATCTTGCTGAAGGCGGCGTTGAGGCTGGTCTGCACGGTGGAGCGGGATTCCTCGCCCGGCTTCTCGCCGTAGGCCTCGCAGGCGGCGAAGCAGCGCTTCATCAGGGTGCGCACCGCCGACTTGTAGCCGCGATTGCGCAGGCGGTTCCGTTCCGCGATCTCGACCCGCTTCTTCGACGACTTGATGTTGGCCACAGGCGCTGGCACGTACAGAGCAGTCGGAAATCTTACTCTGCGCCCTTCGGCTCCCCCCGTTCGCCGGGACCTAGCGTCGGGCCTCCGACTCCTCCCCGCTCCGGCCGTGACCCGTTCCGCTCCGCCGGCTGCCGCCGCCGCGTCGCCGATCCCGTTCCTTGCGGACGCCTCCCTGGCGAGTCAGCGTCTCGATGCGATCGCCGGCCGCACCGGTGGCCCGCGGATGCGAGAGGAGGAGGAGAGGGTTCGCACGATCCTCGAGCGTGTGCGCAAGGAAGGGGACGAGGCCCTGCTGGAGCTGAGCGAACGCTTCGACGGCATCCGGCCCGATCCGCTGCGGATTCCCGCCGCCCGCCTGCGGCAGGCCTGGGAGGAATGCGACCGGGGGCTGCGGGACGCCCTCGAACTCGCCCACCGGCGCATCCTGTCCTTCCACCGTGCCCAGCGGCCGGCGGACCTGGCGCTGGAGGGTCCCTTCGGAGAGGGACTGGGCCGCCGCTGGCGGCCGGTGGAGCGCGCCGGGATCTACGTGCCCGGCGGCCGGGCCGCCTACCCGAGCACCGTTCTGATGAATGCGGTGCCGGCGATGGTGGCGGGGGTGGAACGCCTGGTGATGGTGACGCCGCCTGGACCGGACGGGGAGCCGAACTCCACGGTGCTCGCCGCCGCCCATCTGGCCGGGGTGCGGGAGGTGGTCCGGGTCGGAGGCGCCCAGGCGATCGCGGCCCTCGCCTACGGCACGGCGACGGTGCCCCGGGTGGATGTGATCTGCGGACCGGGGAACCTCTACGTGACCCTCGCCAAGAAGGCGGTGTACGGCCAGGTGGGCATCGATTCCCTGGCCGGTCCCAGCGAGGTGCTGGTGATTGCCGATGCCACCGCCCGCGCCGATCAGGTGGCCGCCGATCTGATGGCCCAGGCCGAGCACGATCCGCTGGCGGCGGCCATCCTCCTCACCACGAGCGAGGAACTGGCCGCGGCGGTCCCCGCCGCGATCGAGGCGCAGCTGAAGGACCACCCCCGCCGCGAGATCGTGGCCGGGGCCCTGAGGGACTGGGGACTGATCGTCCTCTGCCGCGACCTGGCCACGGCCGCCGAACTGAGCGATCGCTTCGCTCCCGAGCACCTCGAGCTCCTCGTGGCCGACCCCGAGCCCCTGGCGGAGAGGATCCGCCACGCCGGGGCCATCTTTCTCGGTCCCTGGAGTCCCGAAGCCGTCGGCGACTACCTCGCCGGGCCGAACCACACCCTGCCCACCTCCGGCACGGCACGGTTCGCCGGTGCCCTCTCCGTCGAGACGTTCCTGCGGCACACCAGCCTGATCCGCTTCAACCGGCGGGCCCTCGAGGCCACCGGGCCGGCGGTGATGGAGCTGGCCCGCAGCGAGGGCCTGCACAGCCATGCCGAATCGGTGCGCCTGCGGCTCAGCTCCTCGGCAGATCCCTGACCCGCGGCTCGCCGTCGACGATCTCGCCGACGAGCACCTGGTCGGCCAGGTCCACGAACAGACCGTTCTCCAGCACGCCGGGCAGGTTGTTGATCTCCTTCTCGAGCCGCGCCGGGTCGCCGATGCCGCCCTCGAAGCGCACGTCGAGCACGAGGTTGCCCTGGTCGGTGACGACCGGGCCCGCCTTGCGCACCGCCATGCGCAGTTCCGCCGCTCCGCCCATCTCCCGCAGCTGATCGCTCACCTGGCGCCAGGCCCCCGGCAGCACCTCCACGGGCAGGAGGAATGCGAGGTTGAGACGTTCCACCAGCTTGGTGGCGTCCACCACCACCACGAACCGCTCGGCCCGGCAGGCCACCAGCTTCTCCTGCACATGGCAGGCTCCGCCCCCCTTGATGAGCTGGAAGGAGGGGTCCACCTCGTCGGCCCCGTCGATCGCCAGGTCGATGCGCCGGACCGCGTTGAGCCCCAGCAGCGGGATGCCCAGTTCCGCCGCCAGCACCTCCCCCTGGAAGGAGGTGGTGACACCGGTGATGTTCCGCAGTTCCCCGCGGCGCAGCTTCTCGCCGAGGCCCCGGATCATCAGGGCGGCGGTGGAGCCTGAGCCCAGCCCCAGCACCATGCCGTCGTGGATCTGATCGACCACGGCGTCGGCCACGGCCTGCTTCATCCGGTCCTGCAGATCGGCCATGGCCTCGCCCTGATCGGGCGCGACCGTAGCAAGGCCAACGCCCCTGCCCCGGCCCCCTCAGCCCGCCAGGGGAAGGGCTTCGGGGCGGATCGAGAGGCGCAGTTCCCGCTGTCCCCGCACCACCGTGAGCGCCAGGGGTTCGCCCACCTCGGCCTGTTCCACCTCCTGCAGCAGGGAGGAGGGGTCGCGGATGGAGCGGTCGGCCAGACCCACCACCAGGTCACCGCGGCGCAGGCCCGCCTTTTCGGCCGGACTGTCCGGCAGCACGCGCTGCACCAGGGCGCCGTCCCGCTCGGGGAGGGTCAGCAGGGCTTCGGGATCGCGGTTGTTCTCCCGGGCCACCCGCGCGGTGAGGGGCACCAGCTGAAGGCCCAGGTAGGGGTGCACCACCCGCCCTCCGTCCGCCAGCTGGCTCGCGACCCGGCGCGCCAGGTTGATCGGAATGGCGAAGCCGAGACCGGCGCCGGGTCCCGAGCGCACCAGGGTGTTGATGCCGATCACCTCGCCGCTGGCGTTGATCAGCGGCCCGCCGGAGTTGCCGGGATTGATGGCCGCGTCGGTCTGGATCAGATCGAGGCGCTTGTCGGCGAAGCCGAGGCTGTTGATGTCGCGGTGGAGGCTGCTCACGATGCCCAGGGTCACCGTGCGCTCGAGGCCGTAGGGGCTGCCCAGCGCGATCGCCCAGTCCCCCACCTGGAGGGCCTCGGAGTCGCCGAGGCTGGCCGCCACCAGACCGTTGTCACGGCTGGGGATGCACACCAGCGCCAGGTCGGTGACCGCGTCGGTGCCCACCACCGTGCCGTCCAGCTGGCGGCCGTCGGCGAGGGTCACCTCCACCAGGTCGGCCCGGTCCACCACATGGGCGTTGGTGAGCACCAGGCCCCGGTCGGCGTCGATCAGCACGCCGGAACCCTGACCCCGTTCGCGCATGCTGCCGGAGGGATCACCGAAGAGATCCCGCAGCAGGGGATCGAGCATGGCCGGATCGAAGGCGGGGCGGGCCACGTTGCGCTCGGTGTCGATGCGCACCACGGCGGGGCCGACGCGGCGGGCGGCGTCGGCGACGAAGCTGTGGCCGCTGTCCTCACGGCTGGCCAGGGCGGCGGGAACGGCGGGCAGCAGGACGCCCCCGGCCATCAGAACAAGGCCCAGCAGCAGCGGCAGGAGGCGGGGCAAGGAAGCGAGAGGCGGGATGCGGACCATCGCGGACGCGCGATCAGCCGACCGTAGGCGGATCGGCGGCGGACCAGCGCAGCAGGCGCTGCCGGATTCCTCCCCCCGGCAGCAGTTCGATCAGCCGTCCGCCGGGATCGTCGGGGCGGCCGAGGGGACAGGGCTGCACGGCGGGGAAGGAGCAGAGAGTGGAGGGGCAGCCCAGCAGGGGCACCTCGGGCCGGCCCGGCAGCGCCCCCCGCCAGTGCTGATGGATGTGGCCGAACACCACGGAGCCCGGAGGAGAGGCGCCGGCCAGCAGCGCCAGCAGCTGCGGGCCGTCCTGCAGGCGGATGCGGTCCATCTCCGCATCGCCGATCGCCACGGGGGGATGGTGCACCGCCACGAGCAGGCCGTCGGCGTTCCGTTCCGCCGCGGCGGCGACCCAGTCCGCCGCCTGCTCCAGGGCGGCCGGCCCGAGGCGGCCCGCGGTGCAGCCCGGCAGATGGCTGTCGAGCAGCAGCAGATCCCACCCCCCCAGGCGGAGTCGCGCCGGGGCGATCACGGCATGGCGCCCCAGGGCCGCCCGCAGCAGCGCCGGCTGATCGTGGTTGCCCGGCAGCAGGGCGACCGGCACATCCCATTCCCCGAGCAGGTCCCGCAGCCGGGCATAGCCGCCCCAGCTCTCGTCCTGGCAGAGATCGCCGCTGAGCAGCAGCAGGTCGGGCGGGGCCGGGCCATCGGTCTCCAGCTGCGCCAGGCACTCCCGCAGCGCCCGGCGCAGGAGCGGCAGGGGGCGCCGCTCCCGGTAGCGGCCCGAGGGATCCGCCAGCAGGTGCGGATCGCTGAGCTGGAGCACCCGGGGCGGAGCGGCGGAGGGGATCGGCTTAACTGGCGTCATCGTTGGAACCGGTCATGGCGTCGATCCCCCCCGGCAGCCGTCGCCGCTGCAACCTCTGCCAGGTGGAGATCCAGGGCATGGTGGGGGGAAACGATCTGGTCCACTTCAGCCAGGGTGCCCCGGGAAGCCGCGCCAAGCTCTGGGCCCGGGTCTGCCAGTACCTGCGCAGCCCCGAGCAGCGCACCCAGTGCATCAACCAGGATCCGGCCCTCCGCGGCGAAGTCACCAGCAGTGACTACTACGCCGAGGCGCCCGAGGTGGACCTCAGCCGGATGCCGGGAGCCGATCCCCTAGGGTGATCCAGGCCTGCCCTCCGGGCAGTTTCCCTTCCGCCGCCACGACCCGCCGGCATCTCCGGTGCGGTCAGGGGCAGTTCCACGACTGCAGCCGAGAGCGGAAGGTTCCGCCCCGGCCACCTCAGCCGTTCGTGCCTTGCCCCATCCCGCTGCCGCCGACCTCCAGAAGCTCTGCGAATCGCTCGCCCCGGCCCACGGGCTGGCGGTGCGTTCGGTGCAGGTCTTCACCCACCGCATCCCGATGACGGTCCAGGTGGTGGTCGCACCGCTCGACGGAGGCGACGTCAGCCTGGAGGAATGCGCCGCCTTCAGCGGTCCGCTGGGGGAAGCCATCGAGGCCGCCGGCCTGCTGCCGGGGGCCTACGTTCTCGAGGTGAGCAGCCCCGGTCTGGGGGAGGACCTGGTTTCCGACCGGGACTTCGCCAGCTTCCGCGGTTTTCCGGTGGAGATCCGCCGCCGCGGGGACGCTGGGGGCGAGACGATCCACGAGGGTCTCCTGCTCGGCCGGGACGCCTCGTCGGTGCAGCTGAACGTCCGCGGCCGGACGGTGCGCATCCCCCGGGACGAGGTGCTCCGGGTGCACCTGGTCACCCCGGCCGGCGAGGCCTGAGATCCGTCCACCCCCCGTTCCCGCCTCCACCCGATCCTTCCTCCCCACCGACTGACCCGCCATGGCCCTCGTCCTGCTCCCCGGTCTCAACGCCCTCATCGAGGACATCAGCGAAGAGAAGAAACTTCCCCACCAGGTCGTCGAGACGGCCCTGCGGGAGGCGCTGCTGAAGGGCTATGAGCGCTATCGACGCACCCTCTATCTCGGCATCAGCGAGGACCCCTTCGAGGAGGACTACTTCTCGAACTTCGATGTCCAGCTCGACCTCGAGGAGGAGGGCTACAGGGTTCTGGCCAGCAAGATCATCGTCGAGGAGGTGGAGAGCGAGGATCACCAGATCGCCATCGACGAGGTGCGGCAGGTGGCCGAGGACGCCCAGATCGGCGACACCGTCGTGCTGGACGTGACTCCCGAGAAGGAGGACTTCGGCCGGATGGCGGCCGCCACCACCAAGCAGGTGCTGGCCCAGAAGCTGCGGGACCAGCAGCGGCGCATGATCCAGGAGGAATTCGCCGACCTCGAGGACCCGGTCCTGACCGCCCGGGTCATCCGCTTCGAGCGCCAGAGCGTGATCATGGCGGTGAGCTCGGGACTGGGCCGGCCGGAGGTGGAGGCGGAGCTTCCCCGGCGCGACCAGCTGCCCAACGACAACTACCGCGCCAACGCCACCTTCAAGGTGTTCCTCAAGGAGGTGAGCGAGGTGCCCCGCCGCGGCCCGCAGCTGTTCGTCTCCCGCGCCAACGCCGGCCTGGTGGTCTACCTCTTCGAGAACGAGGTGCCGGAGATCCAGGAGGGTTCGGTGCGGATCGTGGCCGTCGCCCGGGAGGCCAATCCCCCCAGCCGTTCGGTCGGCCCCCGCACCAAGGTGGCGGTGGACAGCGTGGAGCGGGAGGTGGATCCGGTGGGGGCCTGCATCGGTGCCCGCGGCTCCCGGATCCAGCAGGTGGTCAACGAGCTCCGCGGCGAGAAGATCGACGTGATCCGCTGGTCCCCCGACCCGGGCCAGTACATCGCCAATTCCCTCAGCCCCGCCCGCGTCGAGATGGTGCGCCTGGTGGATCCGGAGGGGCACCACGCCCATGTCCTGGTGCCCCCCGACCAGCTCAGCCTCGCCATCGGCCGGGAGGGCCAGAACGTGAGGCTGGCGGCACGCCTCACCGGCTGGAAGATCGACATCAAGAACGCCGCCGAGTACGACCAGGAGAACGAGGACTCCGCCGTGGCCGTCCAGATCGCCCAGCGGCGCGAGGAGGAGGCCCTGCAGGCCGAGGCGGAGGCCCGGCTCGCCGCCGAACAGGCCGCCAGGGCAGCCGAGGATGCCCGCCTGCGGGAGCTCTATCCGTTGCCCGAGGACGAGGAGGAGGGCGAAATCCCCGAGGAGACGGAGGAGCCCATGGCGGAGGAGACCGCAGAGCCCGCGGAGGCGGTGGGGGCCACCGAGGAAGGGGAGCGGTGAGCGGCGGCCACGCGGTGCTCCGGCGCTGCGTCTCCTGCCGCCGTCTGGCCGACCGGCGGGAGTTCTGGAGGCTGATCCGGCTCGGCGGCGGTAGGGTTGTCCTGGATGAGGGGATGGGCCGTTCGGCCTATCTGTGCCCCACCAGGACCTGCCTGGAGGAGGCCCGACGCCGCAAGCGGCTGCAGAAGGCCCTGCGCTGCCCGGTGCCGGCGGAGATCCTCACGGAACTCGAGGCCCGTCTCGGGCCTGATTCCCCCCCACGCCCCTGAGGCAAGATGAACACAGGCCGCGGTCCGCCCGCGGTCCGGTGCCCCGATGGGGCACGCCCGATCGGAGACCTGAATGACCACCAGCGGCAAAGTCAGAATCTACGAGCTGTCCCGGGACCTGGGCCTGGAGAACAAGGACGTGCTCGACGCCGCCGAGAAGCTCTCCATCGCCGTGAAGAGCCACAGCAGCTCCATCAGCGATGAGGACGCCGCCCGCATCCGGGCGCTGGTGAAGCGCAACGGTGCCGCCCCGACGGCCTCGACGGCCTCGACGGCGCAGCCGCCTGCGGGCAAGGCGATCCTGTCCCTCAGGAAGGCCGCGCCCGAAGCCGCCCCGCCGGCCAGGCCGATGCCCGCCAAGCCGGCACCCCCCGCCGCCGCCGCCGGGGCGGGTCGTCCCCAGGCGCCCGCCAGACCGGCCGCGCCGCGGC
>CAZVPB010000068.1:0-11009 GCA_964628165.1 uncultured Cyanobium sp. | reverse complement strand
GGCTTCACCGACTGACCGAACCATGCTGAGCGTCTCCCTGAGCGTGCGCAACGAGGGCCACCGCCTCGCCTCCTGCCTGACCTCACTGGAGGGCTTCGCCAACGAGATCGTGGTGCTGGACACCGGCTCCGACGACGACACGATGGCCGTGGCGCGCCGCTGCGGCGCCGCGGTGCACGAACTCCCCTGGCCGGGGGATTTCGCGCCGGCCCGGAACCATGCCCTGGGACTGGTGCGGGGGGACTGGGTGCTGGTGCTCGACGCCGACGAGCGTCTGCGGGCGGAGGCGAGGGAACCGCTGCGGCGGCTGATGGGCGAGCCGGACCTGCTCGTGGTCAACCTGCTGCGGCGGGAGCTGGGGGCGGCCCAGTCCCCCTTCTCGAGCGTGAGCCGCCTGTTCCGGCGGCATCCGGAGCTTCGCTGGAACCGGGCTTACCACGCCACGATCGACGACAGCGTGGCGGATCTGCTGGTGCGCGAGCCCCACTGGCGGGTGGGGACCTGCGACGAACCCGCCCTGCTCCACGAGGGGTACCGCCCCGAACTTCTGGCCGACGGCAGCAAGGCGGCGCGGCTGCGGCAGGCCATGGAGGCCGAACTGCGGGAACGGCCCGGCGACCCCTACGCCTGCGCCAAGCTCGGCGCCCTCGAGGTGAGCGAAGGCAATGTCGCCCGGGGAACCGCCCTGCTGGAGGAGGGACTGCGCGGCTGCGGCGCCGATGCCCATCCGGTGCGATACGAACTTCTCCTCCACCTCGCCATGGCCGTCGCCGCGGACCAGCCGGAGCGGGCCCTGGGGCTCTACCGGGAAGCCCTGGAGCTGCCCCTCGACCCCAGGCTCCAGCTGGCCGCGCAGCTCAACCTGGCGGCGCTGCTGCTGCGGGGCGGCGACGCCGGGGAGGCCGCCCACCATGCCCGGGAGGCGGTGCGGATCGATCCGGATCTGGCGCTCGGCTGGTATGACCTCGGGCTGATCGAACGGCAGCGGGGCGACCTGGCGGCCGCCATCGCCGCCTACCGGCGTGCCATCGCCCTCGAGCCCGGCCACCCCGAGAGCCATCAGAACCTGGCGGTGGCCCTGTTGCTGGGCGGCGACATCCTCGGCGCCCGGCAGGGCTTCCGGGCGGCGATCGACCTGCTGCGCTCCCAGGGACGCGACGCGGAGGCGACTGCCCTGCGGAACCGGGCCGCCGCCATGGTGAAACTGGACGAATGAACGCACTGCAGGGCCGCACGATCGCGGTGACCCGGGCCGAGGGCCAGATCGGCGCGGCCCGCCGGCTGTTCGAACGGGCCGGCGCCCGGGTGATCGACCTGCCGGCGCTCGTGGTGGCTCCCCCCGACGACTGGGGACCGCTCGACGATGCCCTGGCCGAACTCGACCAGTTCCACTGGATCGTCTTCTCCAGCGCCAACGGCGTGGAGGCGGTGCAGCGAAGGCTGGGGCAGAGGGGGGGCAGCCTCGAGCACCGGCCCGCCGGTCTGCGGATCGCGGCGGTGGGACGCAGGACCGCGGCCTGCCTGGAGGAGCTGGGCGCCCCCGCCGATTTCGTGCCGCCGGCCTTCGTGGCGGAGAGCCTGGTGGAGCACTTTCCCGTCTCCGGCTGGGGGCTGAGGCTGCTCCTGCCGCGGGTGCAGAGCGGCGGCCGCACGGTGCTCGCCGAGGCCTTCGCCGCCTCCGGAGCCCGGGTGGTGGAGGTGGCCGCCTACGAGACCCGCTGCCCCGAAGCGCTGCCCAGCGCCGCCCAGCTGGCGATTGAAACGGGACGACTCGACGCCCTCACCTTCAGCAGCGGCAAGACGGTGAGCCACACCGCCCGGATGCTGGAACGGGGCTTCGGCACGGACTGGATCCGGCGGCTCGATGGAGTGCGGCTGGTGTCCATCGGTCCCCAGACCAGCCTCCGCTGCCGCGAGGTTCTCGGCCGGGTCGACGCCGAGGCGGATCCCCATGATCTGGAGGGTCTCGTCGAAGCCTGCGCCCGGGCGTTCAGAGATCCAGGCTGACCCGCCGGCCGCCCCGCTGGAGGGTCATGCGGCCACGGTTCACGTCGATGGAGGCCACGGTCCAGCCCGGCGGCAGCAGATCGGTGGACCGCCCCCCCCGGTCACCGGGCCGCACACTGCCGCTGCGCTGGCCGGCCTGCACCACCGCGGCGGAACGGCCGCCGCTGCGCATCACCCCGGCGAGGCGGAAGTCGGGGGGCAGGGCGAAGATGTCGGGGGCGGGGGCGGCGGAACCGCCTGGACCGCTGCCGCCGGCCGCCGAACCGGCAGGGGCCGGGGGACGGGGTCGGGGGAGCACCTCGCCGAAGGGGTTGGAACGGCCCCTGGGCAGGGAACTCACCACCTGGCTGGCGGTGGGCAGGGGGCGGAGGCCGACTCCCGCGGCGGCGGCCGGCGCCGGTGAGGCGGAGGCGGCGGGCGCTGCGGGGTCCTCAGCGGGGGAAGGGGGGGGCGGCGGAACGGGTTGCTCGGCCTGCTTCGGGGCGCCGCATGCCCCAATCAGCAGGGACAGCGCAAGCAGGGCCGGCTCAGCTCTTCTCCACGAGGTCGCGAAAGCGGTCAAGGTTGGCCTGGAGCTCGCGGTTGACGATGCCACCCATGATGCCCGGTTCCATGAGGGGAGCAACCACGGCGGGGAGCTCGTAGCTCACGGTGAGCTTCACGGCGGTGCGGTCGGGACCGAGGGGATAGAAGCGCACGGCGCCGCGGGTGGGGAGTCCTCCCACCGACTCCCAGTGCAGCTGCTGGGCCTCCACACGGCGGGTGATGCGGGCCTTCCACTGGAACCGGAAGCCCTGGGCCACCAGGGTCCATTCGGTCAGGTCGGGGTCGTCGAGGGTCACGACCGAATCGATCCAGCGCATCCAGCGGGGCATCGCCTCGAGGTCGCTCCACACCGCCCAGACCTTCTCGACGGAGGCCTCGATCTCGGTGGTGACGCTGTGTTCGAGCCATCGGCCCATGGTGTCGACTCCTCAGGCGACGGCGCTGACGCGGGCCAGGCTGACGGGCCTGTCCAGGATCGCCGCGGCGGCCATCCTGCCGCTCATGGTGGCGCCCTCCATCGAATCGATGTAGTCCTGGCGGGTGTAGCTGCCGGCCAGGAAGAAGTTGGGCACGGGGGTGCGCTGATCGGGGCGGAACGGGTCCATTCCCGGCGCCTCGCGGTAGAGGGACTGGGCCAGCTTCACGACGTTGCTCCACACCAGCTGGAGGCCGCGGGCGGAGGGAAAGAGCTCGCGCACCTGGGCGTCGGTGTGGGCCACGATCTCCTCGGTGCGCTTCGGGATCCAGGGATCGCCGGGCGTGAGCACGCACTGGAGCAGCGAACCGAGACCGGGCTTGCGGTAGTCGACGGGGCTGGCCAGGGCCAGATCGGCGAAGCAGCTGAAGTCGGCGTCGGCGGTGTAGAGGAGGTTGTCGAGTCCGGCCGCAACACCCGGATCGCGGCGGCGGGCCTCCGCGGCCGCGTCGTCGCCGAGTTCGGTCACCCAGCCGTCGTAGCGCAGCTGCACGGTGGCCACCGGCACCGCCTCGAGCCGGTAGATCGCGTCGAACTGGGGATAGCGGCGCCAGGCGGGAGGCAGCAGCCGCTGGATGCCGGGCACGTCACAGGCGGCGAGAACGACATCGGCCTCGACCCGCCGGTCTCCCTCGGGGGTGCGCAGGGTGAGGCCGCTGACGTGGGGCGTGGTGGCGGAGCCGCCGTTGTCGCACCGCTCCTCGAAGTGCACCTCGGCGACGCGATGGCGCAGGTGCAGCTCACCGCCGCGGGCCCGCACGTAGTCGAGGATCGGACCGGTGAGCCAGCGGTGGGGGGAGCCCTTGAGAAGATTGAGCCGGGAGGCCTCGGTGCGCGCTGCGAACATCATGAAGATGGTCAGCATGCAGCGGGCCGAGATCGAGGCGCAGTCGATGAATCCGAGGGCGTAGGCGATCGGGTTCCACATCCGCTCGATGCTGTGGCGGCTGCCGCCATGGCCGAGGAACCACTGCTCGAAGCTGACGCGGTCCAGATCCCGGATCACCGCCATCGCCCCCTCCACGTCCACCAGGCCCCGCACGATCGGGCTGGTGCCCAGGGCGAGGGCGTTGCGGAGCTTGTCGATCCAGGCGAGCTGGGGAGTGGTGAAGAACGCCTTCAGTCCGTTGAACGGGGCGCCGAGGGGGAAGCGGAAGTCGAGGGCGCGCAGATCGCCGCCCCGGTTCACGAAGAGGTGGGTGTGCTCCTTCGGGAGCAGGTTCTCGATCGCCCCCACCTTGCGCAGGAGGGCGAAGAGGTTGGCGTAGTTGAAGAAGAAGACGTGCAACCCCATCTCGATGTGGTTGCCTTCCGGGTCGACCCAGCTGCCCACCTTGCCCCCCATGAAGGGACGGGCCTCGTAGAGGTCCACCCGGTGGCCGGCGTCGACGAGATCGACGGCCGCCGAGAGACCGGCCAGTCCCGCACCCACGATGGCGATCCGCACACTGTTCCGCCGCACGGCCCCGACTCTATGGAGCCGTCGGCAGGGCCGCGGCGATCTCCATAGAGTGGTGCCCCGCGAGAAGCCCGTCGTGACGACCCCGGTCGAATCCTCCCCTCCCCTCGCCGCCGCTCCCCGGGCCGGGGACGACGGCCGGGGCATCCTCATCACCGAGCCGGCGATGCGGCAGCTGGCGGCCCTCCTGCGGCAGCAGGGGGACGCCAGGGTGCTGCGGGTGGGCGTGCGCTCCGGCGGCTGCAGCGGCATGAGCTACACGATGGACTTCATCGATGCCGCCGACATCCGCCCCGACGACGAGGAGTACAGCTACACCCCCGCCGACGCGCCCTCCTTCCGGGTGGTGTGCGATCCCAAGAGCCTGCTCTACATCTACGGAATGCAGCTCGACTTCTCCTCCGCCCTGATCGGCGGAGGCTTCAACTTCACCAACCCCAACGCCACCCAGACCTGCGGTTGCGGCAGTTCCTTCGCCGTCTAGATCCGCCGGGCGGCGGGCCGCATGGGAACCTGTGGTCCTGCTGATCACCGCCCGCGGCCCCATGACCGCCTCCACCCCCGCCGATGCCTCCTCCTCCCTGTTCGAGCAGGCCCTCGGCCGCTACCGGGAGGGGGCTCCACCGGAGGAGGTGATCGACGACTTCCTCACCATCACCGCCCAGGCGCCGCGGCAGTCCGCCGGCTGGACGTGTCTGGCCTGGCTGCAGCTGCTGCTCGACCGCCGCGAGGAGGCCCTCCGCTCGGCCCGCACCGCCGTGCGTCTCAGTCCCCAGGATCCCCAGGCGCGCCTCAACCTCAGCCTGGCGATGCTCGAGACCGGCGCGAAGGGGGTGCGGGAGCAGGTGGAGACGGTTCGCCGGGTGCTGGTGATGGCCCCGGAGGTGACGGCGGAACTGCGGGAGTCGGTGGACGACGGTCTGCGGCGCCGTCCCGGCTGGGCCTCCCTGGAGAAGATCCGGTCGTGGCTGGAACTCTGAGGCGGCGATGAGCAGCCCTGGAGCCATCGACCGTGCCCGCCGGGTGCTGTTCATCAGCAACGGCCACGGCGAGGACAACCACTCCGCCCATGTGATCCGGCGTCTCCGGGAACTGGAACCCACCGTGGAGATCGCCGCGCTGCCGATCGTGGGCACCGGCAGCGCCTACCGCCGCGAGGGCGTGCCGATCATCGGACCCACCCGGGAGGTGCTGCCCTCCGGCGGCTTCAGCTACATGGACCGGCGGCTGCTTCTGGCCGACATCCGGGCCGGCCTGCTGGGCCTCACATGGCGGCAGTTCCGTGCCATGCGGCGGCACGTTCGGAACTGCGACCTGGTGCACGCCACCGGCGATTCGGTGGGTCAGAGCTTCGCCTGGCTCAGCGGTCTTCCCTACATCTCCTTCATCTCCTGCCTCTCGGCCCTCTACGAGGGGCATCTGCGGCTCGATCCGCTGATGCCCCGGCTGCTGCGCTCGCCCCGCTGCCGCGTGGTGTTCACCCGCGATCCGTTCACGGCCGAGGATCTGCGCCGTCAGGGGTACGGCAAGGTGCGCTTCGGCGGCATCCCCTCGCTCGACTGGATCGTGCCGGAGGGAAGGGACCTGGCCCTCGCCGCCGACGAGCCGATGGTGGGTCTGCTGCCGGGGTCGCGGCTGCCGGAGGCCGAACGGAACCTCAGCCTGATGCTCCGCTTCGTGGAGGAGGTGGCGAAGCGCATGGCCGCTCCCCCCGCCTTCCGGGCGGCCCTGGTGCCCGCCCTGCTCGATCGGCTGGCGCCGCTGGCGGCCGCCGAGGGGTGGCACTGCGAGGGGGAGCGGCTGGGCAAGTCCCTCGGGGCGGGACGCCAGGCCGAGATCCTCGCCCCCCGCGACGCCTTCAACGACATCGCCCTGCGGGCCACCCTGGTGATCGGCATGGCCGGTCTGGCGGTGGATCAGGTGGTGGCCCTCGGCAAGCCGGTGATCCAGTTCGCCGGCGAGGGGCCCCAGTTCACCTATGCCTTCGCCGAGGCCCAGGACCGTCTGCTGGGCCTCTGCTGCCGCACCATCGGCCGCGGCCCCGCCCGGCACGAGGATCTGGTGGAGGGGGCCCATGTGCTGGAGGCGACCCTCGCCGATGCCGCCTACCTGGAGCGCTGCCGCGACGAGGGGAGGCAGCGGCTGGGCAGGCCGGGAGGATCGACGCGGATCGCCAGCGCCGTCCTCGAGGCGCTGGCGGAACGTCCCGCCGACCGGCACCGTTCTCCCGTGGAGACCCCTTCATGACCACCCCCGAGGGACGCAGCAGCTACCGCCGGCTCCTGCCCTTCCTGCGTCCCCATGCGCGGCAGTTCCTCTACGGGGCGGTCTGCATCGTGGGCTACGTGCTCTGCACCCTGGCCCTGCCAGCGCTGGCGGGCCGCCTGGCGGGAAGCATCGGGGGCGGCGACCTGCCCGCCACCTCCCGCTGGCTCGGCTACGCCGCCCTGGTGTTCCTGGTGCGGAGCGCCCTCCAGTACGGCGAGAACGTGCTGATGATGCGGGCCAGCCTCGATGTGATCTTCGACCTGCGGGTCGCCATCTACCGCCACATCCACCGGCTCGGCCTCACCTATTTCGAGCGCCACGGATCGGGCGACCTCACCTACCGCCTCACCGAGGACATCGACCGGATCGGCGAGGTGCTGTTCAAGGTGTCCCAGCAGTTCACCTCCAGCCTGCTGCAGCTGATCGTGATCCCCATCTACATGTTCACGCTCAACTGGCAGCTCACCCTCTCGGGGCTGGTGCTGGCGCCGCTGATGGCCTGGCTCATCGGCGCCTTCGGACAGCGCCTTCTCGCCCTCTCGCGCCAGAGCCAGAGCCGCATCTCCGACCTCTCCTCGCTGCTCACCGAGGTGTTCGGCAGCATGCGCCTGGTGCAGTCGTTCGCGGCCCAGGAGTACGAGATCGGCCGCTTTACCCGCCAGGCCGAGGACAACCGGCGGGCCCGCTACCGGGCCGAGCATCTCAAGGCCCTCCAGTACCCGGTGGTGGGGTTCCTGGAGGCGGTGAGCATCCTCAGCCTCTTCCTGATCGGCGGCTGGCAGATCGCGGTCGGGAATCTGCAACCGCAGGCCTTCGTGAGCTTCCTGGCGGCGGTGGCGCTGCTGCTCCACCCGATCGATCTGGTGAGCCAGCACTACAACGAGCTGAAGGCCACCGAGGCGTCCGCCGAGCGGGTGTTCGCCATCCTCGAGGAGCCCCCCGCCCTGCCGCCCAGCAGCGATGGCATGCCGCTGGAGAGGCTGGCGGGCCAGGTCGACTTCGTCGGGGTGAGCTTCGCCTACACCCCCGGGCGGCCGGTGCTGCGCAGGATCGATCTGCGGGTGCCGGCCGGCCAGATGGTGGCCCTGGTGGGGAGCTCGGGGGCGGGCAAGACCACCCTGATCAACCTGCTGCTGCGGCTCTACGACCCCCACGAGGGGCAGATCCGCATCGACGGCATCGATCTGCGCCGGGTGCAGCTCACCAGCCTGCGCCATCAGATCGGCCTGGTGCCCCAGGACATCACCCTCTTCTCCGGCGACATCGCCGGCAACATCGCCTACGGCCAGACCGATCCGAACCTGGAGCGGGTGGAGGAGGTGGCCCGGATGGCCAATGCCCACGCCTTCATCAGCGAGTTCGCCCGCGGCTACCACAGCTGGGTGGGGGAACGGGGCGTGAACCTGTCGGGGGGACAGAAGCAGCGCATCGCCATCGCCCGCGCCCTCTACTTCGACCCCCGCGTCCTCATCCTCGACGAGGCCACCTCCGCCCTCGACTCCGAATCGGAGACCCTGGTGCAGGAAGCGCTCGAACGGGCCATGCGGGGACGGACCGTGTTCGTGATCGCCCACCGGATGAGCACGGTGCGGGCCGCCGACCGGATCCTCTTCCTCGAGCACGGGCGCATCCTCGAGGACGGGGATCACGAGGAACTGATGGCCCAGGACGGGCGCTATGCCACCTTCTTCCACCGGCAGTTCGAGGCGCTGGTGGGATGAGCGGAGCAGGGGGCGATGAGCGGAGTCCGCTGGCGAGGGCGAGGGAGGTGATCGACCGGGTGCTCGTCGCCGACGTGTTCCTCGTTCTGGCGGGGGCCCTGTGGTTCCTGGTGGCCGTGGTGTCGGCGGCGCAGGGGAGGGAGGCACCGCTGCGGCTGTTCCAGCGGCTGTGGGAGCCCCTGTTCACGCCGGCGATCGGTGTGCTGATGGCCGCCGCCCTGATCAGCGGGGCCCTCGGCTGGTGGCAGCGGCAAGGGCGGCGTCGAGCTGGGGATACTGAAAGCTGAAGCCCTGCTCCAGCAGCCGGGTGGGCACCACCTGCTGCCCTTCCAGCACCACCTTGGCCCCGTCACCGAGAAGCAGCTGGAGGAGCGGCGCCGGCACCGGCAGCAGGCTGGGGCGGCCCAGCACCCGCCCCAGGGTGGAGGCGAAGATGCCCATGCGGGTGGGTTCGGGGGCCACGGCGTTGTAGACGCCGCGATAGGCGGGGTCCTCGAGGGCGGTGGCAATGAGACGGCAGAGGTCGTGGCGGTGGATCCAGCTCATCCACTGGCGCCCCGAACCGATCGGCCCGCCGAAACCGGCCCGGAACACCGGCAGCATCCGCCCGAGGGCTCCCCCATCGGCGCCGAGGACGATGCCGAAGCGGAAGATCACGACCCGGCAGGCCTCCGGGGCGGCATGGGCGGCGGCCTCCCAGTCCCGGCAGAGGCGGGCCAGGAAGTCATCGCCCGGCGGGCTGCTCTCGTCGAAGCGCTCGTCGGCGCTCGTGCCGTAGACGCCGACCGCCGAGGCGTTGACCAGAACCTGCGGCGGCGTGGGCTGTTCGGCCATGGCCCGCACGAGGCAGCCGGTGGTCACCAGGCGGCTGTCCCGCAGCCGCTGGCGCTGGGCATTGGTCCAGCGCCGTTCGGCGATCGGTTCGCCGGCGAGGTTCACCACCCCCCCGGCGGCCGCCAGGGCGGAGCGCAGATC
Source organism: uncultured Cyanobium sp. (assembly GCA_964628165.1). GTDB lineage: Bacteria > Cyanobacteriota > Cyanobacteriia > PCC-6307 > Cyanobiaceae > Cyanobium. The sequence goes on along the minus strand of CAZVPB010000068.1, from coordinate 1,558 downwards.
GTCCCGGTCCCAGCTGGCCTGCTCGGCGGGATCGAGCTGGAGCAGGGTCACGCGATCGAGGACGGAACGCGCCAGGGGTTCGGCACGGCGGCTCACGATCGTGAGTTCGTGGCCCAGACCGAGCAGGTGGGGCACCAGTTCGCGCCCCACGAAGCCGGTGCAGCCCAGCAGAAGCAACCTCACCCTTCATTCCCCCGTTCCCTGGAAGGAGGCTAGGCGCCGGCAGCGGGGCCGGGAGACCTAATCTTCCGCGAGATGGATCCCTGGCATGGCCGAACCTTCCGCCGCCGCCGCCCCCGAGAAGAAGCAGCCCCCGCTCAAGAAGGGCTCGCTGGTGCGGGTGAACCGGGACGCCTACCTCGGCAGCCTCGAAGCGGCCGCCAGCGATCCTGAACCGCCCGCCTACCTCTTGGAGGGACCGGGGGAGATCCTCGCGGTCAACGGCGACTACGCCCAGCTGCGCTGGCCCCGGCCGGTGCCGGACGTGTGGCTGCGGCTCGACCAGCTGGAGCCGTGGGCAGGGGAGCGCTCCGGCTGAGCCGCGTTCATCCGGGGGTGCAGCGCGCCTCCTCGGCCAGCAGCGAACGGAGCCGCGCGGCCTCCCGCAGCATCACCCGCCCGTCGCGAAGGTAGTCGTCCACATAGCCCATGGTGTAACGCTCGAACTCCTCGAGGGCGTCCCGCACCTGGGCCAGACACTGGTAAAGGCCGAGGCCGAACCCCTCGATCGGCTTCGGACAGGGTCGCGAGCGGAAGATCGCCTCGACCCGGTCCATGCGGCCCAGACTCGCCTCGAGGAAGTCGCAGAACCTCCCCATCAGCTCATCGTCGTAGGGATCACCGGCCAGGGCGGCCAGCTGGGCGGGAAAGGCGTCGAGCACCTGGGCGAGCAGGGCATCGATGGGGGCGTGGACCTCCCGGAGCCAGAGGAACACCGCCTCGTCGCTGGTCCTCTCGGCCCTGGCGGAACTGCCCCGTGGCACGGCAGGCCCCCCGGAGGCCGGCCTGGGGGAGGAGCGGCTGCGGTCGTAGTGGCGCCGCCGCTCCCGGTCCCCCAGCACCTCCCAGGCGGCGTTGAGGGCGAGCATGGCGGCCTCCTCTCCGCCGGCGTCGGGGTGGTGGCGTTTCACGAGGGTCCGGTAGGCCGCCTTGATCTCGGCATCACTGGCGCCAGGGGCCACACCAAGCACGCCGTAGGGATCGCGGTGGGGATCGGTACGGCGGGAGGGAGGCAAGCAGGAGAAGGCGTCGGGAGGCATCCTCTCCCATCCGCCGGGGCGGTGGGGCCGGCCATGAAAAAGGCCCCCGTCGCCGGGGGCCTCGAGATGGGTGTCGTCGTGTGAGGAGAGGGGGAAGGGAAAGGATCAGAACTTGAAGGTGGCCTGCACCAGGCCGCCGAAGATGCTGAAGTCCTTGTCGCGGTCGCGATTGCGGCTGCCGCCGTCGAAGGCGTAGTTGTAGGTGTACTGGCCGAGCGGACGGCTCAGGTAGAAGATGGCCGGTGTGATCGAGATGTTGTCGGTCACCTGCCACTTGTACCACCACTCCCAGGCGTAGT
>CAZVPB010000067.1:0-11109 GCA_964628165.1 uncultured Cyanobium sp. | reverse complement strand
CCCCCATGCCCGCACCACCCTGCAGGAGGTGAGCCTCGAGCGGCAGGGGGACCTGGTGGTGGCGGAGCTGCAGGCCAGCGGTTTCCTGTACGGCATGGTGCGGCTGGTGATGGGCCAGCTGGTGGCGGTGGGGGAGGGGCGCGTCGCGGTGGGCGAGTTCCAGCGCCGCTTCCTCGAGCGGGCACGGGCGGAGGTGCGGGAGGCCGCGCCTCCCCATGGCCTCTGTCTGCTGCGGGTCGGCTACGGGGAGCCGGTGTTTCCCACCCCTGCCTGGTACGATGGTCAACCGCGGTTTGAGCTGAGATCATCCGATCCGCCCCCCGCCGTCCCCTGCGAGGACTCCGGGCCCCTTCACGGATCGAGTCCTCCGCGCCACGAACCGATTCCGGGGGATCCGGATCGTTGCCGATCCCTACGGTGATCCCATCGCGACCGGTCCGAAGCCTCCCCCGGAGCTTCCCTTCCACCGGCCGCAGCTCCCCCCGCCGCCATGAACACGACACCCCTGCCCTCCCCGGACTCCATCGAACGCCAGTGGTATGTGGTCGACGCCGCCGGCCAGACCCTCGGCCGGCTGGCCAGTGAGGTGGCCCAGGTGCTCCGCGGCAAGAACAAGGCCACCTACACCCCTCACCTCGACACGGGTGACTTCGTGGTGGTGATCAACGCCGAGAAGGTGCGCGTCAGCGGCACCAAGTTCCACAGCAAGCTCTACCGCCGCCATTCCGGCCGGCCCGGCGGAATGAAGACCGAGTCCTTCGCCCATCTGCAGGCCCGCCTGCCGGAGAGGATCGTCGAGAACGCCGTGCGGGGGATGCTCCCCCACAACTCCCTCGGCCGGCAGATGTTCAGAAAGCTGAAGGTGTACCGCGGCGGTGAACATCCCCACGCCGCCCAGCGTCCCCAGGCCCTCGCCCTCGATCCCGCCACCGCCTTCGCCCGATGACCAGCTCCTCCACCCGCGCCGTCTACTGGGGCACCGGCCGACGGAAGACCTCCGTTGCCCGTGTGCGCCTCGTTCCCGGCTCCGGCACCGTCACCATCAACGGCCGGCCCGGCGACCTCTACCTCAACCACAATCCCGCCTACCTCGCGGCCGTCCGGGCACCGCTGCAGACCCTCGGCCTCGAGGGCCAGTACGACCTCCTGGTCAACGTCCAGGGCGGCGGACTCACGGGCCAGTCCGACGCCATCAAGCAGGGCGCTGCCCGCGCCCTCTGCGAGCTCTCCCCCGACCATCGCCGCCCCCTCAAGATCGAGGGGCTCCTGAGCCGGGATCCCCGGGCCAAGGAGCGCCGCAAGTACGGCCTCAAGAAGGCCCGCAAGGCTCCCCAGTTCTCCAAGCGCTGACCCGACCATGCCCAAGGCCGACATCCATCCCGCCTGGTATCCCGATGCCAAGGTGATCTGCAACGGCGAGGTGGTCATGACCACCGGCTCCACCCAGCCGGAGATCCACGTGGACGTCTGGAGCGGGAATCACCCCTTCTATACCGGCACCCAGAAGATCCTCGACACCGAGGGCCGCGTCGACCGCTTCATGCGCAAGTACGGCATGGCCGGTTCCGCTGCCGACAGCGGCGGGAACACCGGTGGCGGCTCTGCCGGAGGCGGCGCCACCGGGGCCTGAACGGTTCCGACCAGGCAGGCCCTCCGCCCCGTCCATGGACCCTTCCCTTCTGCATGAGCGGCTGCGGACGGCCCGCCGTACCTTCGACACCCTCGAACGCCAGCTGGCCGATCCGGCGGTCACCGCCGATCCGACCCAGCTCCAGAACCTCGCCCGCGAGCGGGCCCGCCTCGAGCCCCTCGTGCTCGACCAGGCCCGGCTGATCGAACTGGAACGGCAGGAGGAGGAGGCCAGGTCCCTGCTGCGGGAGCACCGGGGTGATCCGGCCATGGAGGAGCTGGCCGGCGAGGAGATCGAGACCCTGTCCGGGGCGATCGAGGAGCTGCGGCGAAGCCTCACCGTGGCCCTCCTGCCCAGCGATCCGCGCGATGAACGCAGCGTGATGCTCGAAATCCGCGCCGGCGCCGGCGGTGATGAGGCCGGCCTGTGGGCGGGCGATCTCGCCCGCATGTACGAGCGCTACGCCCAGGCGATGGGGTGGCAGGTGCAGCCGGTGAGCGCCTCGGAGGCCGATCTCGGCGGCTTCCGTGAACTCATCCTCGCCATCCGGGGTGAAGGGGTGTACAGCCGGCTGAAGTACGAGGCCGGCGTCCACCGCGTGCAGCGGGTCCCCGCCACCGAATCCCAGGGTCGGGTCCACACCTCCACCGCCACCGTCGCGGTGATGCCGGAGGCCGATCCGGTGGAGGTGGAGATCGACCCTGCCGACCTCGAGATCAGCACGGCCCGCTCCGGCGGAGCCGGCGGCCAGAACGTCAACAAGGTGGAGACCGCCGTCGATCTGCTCCACCGGCCGAGCGGCATCAGGGTGTTCTGCACCCAGGAGCGCTCCCAGCTCCAGAACCGCGAGCGGGCGCTCGAGATCCTGCGGGCGAAACTGCTGGCACGGCAGCGGGCCGAGGCCGCCGCCAGCGAGCGGGACATCCGCAAGTCCCAGGTGGGGAGCGGCGATCGAAGCGAGAAGATCCGCACCTACAACGCCAAGGACAACCGGGTGACCGACCACCGGCTCGGTCGGAACTTCAGCCTGGAACCGGTGCTCGACGGCCAGCTGCAGGAGGTGATCGGAGCCTGCATCGCGGCCGAGGAGAACCGCAAGCTGGAGGAGCTTGCCCGTCAGGCCGTGGGGGTGGAGGGGTGATCAGGCGCCGATCACGTACTTGGCCCACTCCAGGTTGTGGCCGGAGCGCATCCGGCGGGCGGCCTCGAAGCTCAGATTGCTGATCGGACGGCGCGGTTCACGGGCCAGCGGCATGCCCGCCTCCGGCGGGGTGCGGTTGCCCTTGCGCACGTTGCAGGGGAGGCAGGCGGTGGTGACGTTGTCCCAGGTGTCGCCGCCGCCGCGGCTGCGGGGAACGACATGATCGATCGAGAGGGTGTCGCCGCGGAATCCGCAGTACTGGCAGGTGTGGGCGTCCCGCTGGAAGACGTTGCGGCGGGTGAGGGGAAGGGGCTTGTAGGGAACCCGCACGAAATGGCGGAGCCGGATCACCGTGGGGAGAAGGAAATCGGGGCGGATGCAACGGCCCGGATCGTGCTCGAGCCCCTCGGCCTTGCCCTTCAGGAGCATCACCATGGCGCGTCGCCAGGTGGTGATGTTCAGCGGCTCGTAGGACGCATTGAGAACGAGAACGTGGCCCATGCCACCATCCCGGATGGGCGGCATGCTACCTGGACTCCCCAGCCCGCAATGGTGTCCCACGACGCCTCGCCCACCCTCCCCGTGCCGACACCCCAGGAGATCGGTCTTTCCCGCCAGCGGGCCTGGGTGGAGATCGATCCGGGCGCCATCACCGACAACGTCCGTGCCCTTCGCCGCCACGTCGGGGACCGCACCGGCCTGATGGCGGTGGTGAAGGCCGACGGGTACGGCCATGGCGCGGTGCCGGTGGCAAGGGCCGCCCTCGGGGGAGGCGCCGGCAGCTTCGGTGTCGCCACCCTCAGCGAGGGGGTGGAGCTGCGTCAGGCCGGCATCGACGCGCCGGTGCTCGTGCTCGGCAACCTGACCCAGCCGGAGGAACTGCGCAGCTGCCTGCGCTGGCAGCTCATGCCCACGATCAGTTCGATGCGGGAGGCGCTGCTCTGCCACAACCTGGCCAGCGGCAGCGGTCGTCGGATGGCGGTGCAGCTGAAGGTGGACACCGGCATGACCCGCCTGGGCATCGCCTGGGAAGAGGGTCCCCGGTTGGTGGAGGCCCTCGCGGGCCTGGAGTCGGTGGAGCTCCGGGGTGTCTACTCCCACCTGGCCTGTGCCGATGCCTCCCCCTCCCACGACGACGGACTGACGGCCCTGCAACGGCAGCGGTTCGAGGCGGTGCTCGCCCGGCTGGAGCAGCAGGGATCGGCACCCGGCGCGCGGCACCTGGCCAACTCCGCCGGCACGCTCCGCTGTCCCTCTCTCCACTACGACCTGGTGCGGGTGGGGCTGGCCCTCTACGGCCACCTGCCGGCTCCCCATCTCGATGGCGTGGTGAGCCTGCGGACGGCGATGCAGGTGCATGCGCGCGTGACCCTGCTGCGTGACGTTCCGGCGGGAGTGGGGGTGAGCTACGGCCATCGCTTCCGCACCACCCGGCCAAGCCGCCTGGCGGTGGTGGCGATCGGCTATGCCGACGGGGTGCCCCGTCTTCTCTCCGACCGGATGGAGGTGCTCTTCGGCGGCCGCAGGCTCCCCCAGGTGGGGGCGATCACCATGGATCAGCTGATCATCGATGCCACCGAGGCCGTCGGACTCGAGACCGGCTCGGTGGTGACCCTGCTCGGCCGGCAGGGGGAGGAGAGCATCACCCCCGCCGACTGGAGCGGGACCTGCGGCACCATCCCCTGGGAAATCCTCTGCGGCTTCAAGCATCGCCTGCCGCGGCTGGCCCCGGGCGAAGCCATGACCCGCTGATAAGCTCATCGGGCCACTGGAGAGGTGGCTGAGTGGTTGAAAGCGGCTCCCTGCTAAGGAGTTACAGGAGGCAACTTCTGTCGAGGGTTCGAATCCCTCCCTCTCCGTCCCCCATCGAGATCCCGCCCGCGGCGTCTAGGGCTGCCAGTCGAACAGCCTGGCGGAGATCTCCGGCAGCAGCCGCTCGTCGCGGGCGCAGTGCTCCCCCTCGCTGAACACCACCAGCAGCATCGGCGCCGAACCGTCGGCCTCCACGTAGGCGGCGTCGTGGCGGGCACGGCTCATCCAGCCTGCCTTGCTCCACAGGCGCGCCTCCAGCGGCAACCCCCCGCCGAGGAAGCCGTCCACCTGATTCTCCGGATCCTCCGCCCTGGCGCGGGGGTCGAGGGAGCGGCGCAGCAGGCCCCGCATCCGCGCGCAGGCCGGCGGCGAGACCACCGCCCCGGCGATCACCCCATGGAGCAGCCGGGCCACCGCATCGGTGCTGAGGCGGTTGCGGTTCTCGAGATGCTCCCCGTAAAACTGCCGTTCCCTTCCGTAGGGACCGTCCTCCCAGGTCTTCTGACAGGCGTTGCAGCCCTCCAGCTCCGGCCAGGCGAGCTCCTCGAGCCAGTCGTTCACGAGCCGCCGCTGGCGTGCCCACCTCGCGAAACGCTCCGGTGGCAGGCCGGGACCGCCGGTCGTGCCGCTGAGCAGGTCCACCACCAGGGCGGTGGCATCGTTGCTGGAGTCCCGCACCATCGCGGCAAGGGCGCGGCGCAGCTCCGGGTCGTCCTCCAGCAGGCGCCGCTGCAGCCAGGCCTCCGCCGCCACCAGATAGACCAGCTTCACCACGCTGGCGGGATAGCGCAGCACCGCCGGCTGCCAGGCGGCGCCCTGCAGCGGCAGGCTCCAGAAGGTGTCGGCATCCAGCCCGCCGATCCGATCCCGCAGGGATCCCCCGTAGCGCAGCCAGGTGATCGAGAGCTGCTCGGCCAGCCCCGCCCGGCCCTCCCGCTCCAGATCGGCCACGAGGGCCGCCAGGGTCTGGTCCATGGCCGGATCAGCGCAGTAGAAAGCCATCACCTCGCTCAGCGGGCATGGGGACACTAGGAACGGCCGCGACGGGAGCCGCCCCGTCGCCGCGCTGGTGGCGGCTGGAACGGCCCATCGATGCCTACGCCCGGCCCCGCGGGGCCGGCCTCGCCACCCAGATCGCCGCCGGGCGGTTTCTGCGGCTGAGCGGCGCGGCGCCCGCCCCCTCCTCTCAGGACGGGCCGGAGCGCCTGCGGGTGAGGCTGCTGGAGGACGGCTATCCCTGCTGGGTGGCAGGGGAGGAGCTGCTGCGGAAGGCGCGGCCGGCACGCCCCGCACCGCTGCCCCGGCTCTCCAGAGCCGAGATCGAAACCCGTCTGGCGATGGTGCTCGACTTCGCCGACGCGGCCCGCGGGGCCGCCAACCGGTATCTCTGGGGGGGCACCCTCGGACCCGACTTCGACTGCTCGGGGCTGGTGCAGGCGGCCTTCGCCCATGCCGGGGTGTGGCTGCCCCGCGATGCCTACCTTCAGGAGCGGTTCTGCCGGCCGGTGGCGGTCCGGCCCGGCCAGGTGCAGCTGCTCCGCCCCGGTGATCTGGTCTTCTTCGGCAGCCCGCAACGCTGCACCCATGTGGGGCTCCATCTCGGCGGCGGCCGCTACCTGCACAGCTCGGGCCGGGAGCACGGGCGCGATGGCATCGGCATCGACGACCTCCACCCCCGGAACGAGCATCCGGTGGCACGCCATTACCGCAACACCCTGCGCGGGGCCGGCCGCGTGATGCACAGCCACGACGGCAGTCCGCTTCCCCCCTAAGTTCAGGGGCGTTCCCAACCTCCAGCCCCTCCGATGGCGGATGCCGCCACCACTGTTCCCGTTCCCCTGGAGCGGGCCGCCGCGGCATCGGAACCGCCCGATCTCTCCGTGGTGGTGCCCCTCTACAACGAGGAGGCCAGCCTTCCCCAGCTGGTCAAGCAGCTGCTGGCCGCCCTCCACCCGATCGGCCGCAGCTTCGAACTGATCCTGGTGGATGACGGCTCGCGGGACCGCACCCCGGAGCTGCTGCGGGAACTGGCCGGGAGCGTGCCGGAACTGGTGGCGGTGCTGCTGCGACGCAACTACGGCCAGACCGCCGCCATGGCGGCCGGTTTCGACGCCAGCCGCGGCTCGGTGATCGTGACCCTCGACGGTGACCTCCAGAACGACCCCTCCGACATCCCTCTCCTGCTCGCCACCCTCGAGGAGGGCTACGACCTGGTGAGCGGCTGGCGGCACCAGCGCCGCGACGCGGCGGTCAGCCGCCTGCTCCCCTCCTTCCTCGCCAACCGCCTCATCGCCCGCGTCACCGGCGTCCGCCTCCACGACTACGGCTGTTCCCTCAAGGCCTACCGGCGGGAGGTGCTGGGCGACCTGAACCTCTACGGCGAGCTGCACCGCTTCCTGCCCGCCCTCGCCTACATCGAGGGGGCACGCATCGGCGAGGTGCGGGTCAACCACCACCCGCGGCGCTACGGCCGCAGCAAGTACGGCATCGACCGCACCTTCCGGGTGCTCATGGACCTGCTCACGGTCTGGTTCATGAAGCGCTTCCTCACCCGCCCCATGCACGTCTTCGGCTTCGCCGGCCTGCTCTGCCTTCTCATCGGCCTGGTGAGCGGCTTCTGGCTGGTGGGCGAGAAGCTGCTCCTCGGCACCGACATCGGCGACCGCCCTCTGCTGCTCCTGGCCGTGCTGGCCATCCTCAGCGGCGTTCAGCTCTTCGGCTTCGGCCTGCTGGCGGAGCTGCAGATGCGCACCTATCACGAAAGCCAGGGCCGGCCGATCTACCGCGTGCGGGACACCCTGCGGGGCCGGGCCGTGCCCTGAGGCGCACGGCCCCGGCCACCGGCGGGGACCGCGGCAGGCTTGCCCCGGAACAGCTCCATGCCCCGGGCGGCCTCGGCCATCACCCGGGGATCGGGATCCCTCAGACCGCGGCGCAGGAGCGGCAGCACGGAGGGATGGCGCCAGCCGCAGGCCGCGGCCATGGCCTGGCGGCGCTCCTCGCCGCCGCCACGGTAGAGGGCTTCCAGCCGGCGCAGTCCGATCTGGCGATCCCGCCCCGGCGCCGGCGGAGCCGCCAGGGACATCACCAGCTCGTCAGGCCCGGCAACGCCGGCGGCGGGCGATGCGGCGGCCTCCTCCCCCGGCGAGCCGGCGGGGGAGAGGGTGCGGGAGATCTGAGCACGGTTGATGGCCACCACATCGCTCACGTCCCGCTGCAAGGGGGCAGGGGGGCGCCGGCGGGCGAGGAGCCAGAGGGCGGCCAGCAGGGAAGCGCCGACGGCGGCGAGGAGAGAGGAGTTCACTGAACTTTTATGTCGCCCGATCAGACGCCCGGAGGCGTGGCGTAAAGCCATCCTTACAGTACGCGCGGTGTACTTTGCCCAAGCCATGACTGGAGAATTCGCCGCCGCCTGGATGCCCTCGGTGTTCGTTCCCCTCGTGGGGATCCTCGGACCGGCCGTGGCCATGGCCCTGCTCTTCAATGTGATCGAAGCCACCGAATGAGCTGCGGCTTTCCGCCATCGCACCGCCACCTGAACGCACGATCCGCACCATGACCGTCACCCCCGTGGCCGATCCCACCGTCGGCAACCTGGCCACTCCCGTCAACAGCAGCTACTTCACCAAGGCCTTCCTCAACGCCCTGCCGGCCTACCGCCCCTCCCTCTCGCCCAACCGGCGTGGTCTCGAGGTGGGCATGGCCCATGGCTTCTTCCTTTACGGCCCCTTCGCCATCACCGGTCCGCTCCGCCTCACCGAATACGCCGGGACCGCAGGGCTGCTCTCCGCCATCGGCCTCGTGTCGATTCTCACGGTGTGCCTCTCGATCTACGGCACCGCCGGGAACGGCCCCAACGTGCAGCCCCCCGACGTGACGATCGACAACCCTCCCGCCGACCTGTTCACCAAGGCTGGCTGGGCCGAGTTCGCCAGCGGCTTCTGGCTGGGCGGCTGCGGCGGTGCCGCCTTCGCCTGGTTCCTGGCCAGCACCGCGGTGGTGGCCCCCCTGGTGAAGATCGCCGGCGGTGTCTGGAGCGTCGGCTGATCCGGAGGCTCCTCTCCCCCTTTCCCCACCCAACGTCCCTCGGCGACCCGCCGCTCCATGCCCCGCCCCACCGGCGGGGCATTTTTGTGCCCGCTGGCACCATCCTCACCGCTGCCCATGCCCTCACTCACCCCCCTCTCCGAGGGCATGAATCGTGGCCGCAGGCCGAGGCTCCAGGGCAGCGGCACGACCGGTGGCCGACTGTCAGGAGTGGCCGAATCCCGATGGGGTTCGGGCGAGGGCTGACGCCAAGGCCAGAACGGAGGGTGGGGGGGAATCTGCGTCCTCCTCTCCAGCTCATCCTGTCCATCGCAGGGCGGGAACCGCTGCAGAAGGGGAAGGCAGGGACCTCGAACGATGGCTGCAGGGAGCCATGAAAAACCCCCCGGCTGGAGCCGGGGGGATGAGGTGTCCTTCGAGGAGAGATGGGAGTCCGGGGGTCAGCCGAACTTGCCCGATGTGGAAGCGATCAGGAAGGCCGCGTAGGTGAGGATGTAACCCACCGAGAAGTGGGCGAGACCCACGACCCGGGCCTGCACGATCGAGAGGGCGACAGGCTTGTCGCGCCACCCCACCAGGTTGGCGAGGGGCGTGCGCTGATGAGCCCAGACGATGGTCTCGATCAGCTCCTGCCAGTAACCACGCCAGGAGATCAGGAACATGAAGCCCGTGGCCCACACGAGGTGACCGAACAGGAACATCCAGGCCCAGACGGCGAGGTTGTTGGAGCCGAGGGGGTTGTAGCCGTTGATCAGCTGGGAGCTGTTCAGCCACAGGTAGTCACGGAACCAGCCCATGAGATAGGTGCTGGATTCGTTGAACTGGGCCACGTTGCCCTGCCAGATGGCCAGGTGCTTCCAGTGCCAGTAGAAGGTGAGCCAGCCCACCGTGTTGAGGGCCCAGAAGACGGCCAGGTAGAAGGCGTCCCACGCGGAGATGTCGCAGGTGCCGCCACGGCCGGGACCATCGCAGGGGAAGGAGTAACCGAAGTCCTTCTTGTCCGGCATGAGCTTGGAGCCACGGGCATCCAGGGCACCCTTCACGAGGATGAGGGTGGTGGTGTGCAGACCCAGCGCGATGGCGTGGTGCACGAGGAAGTCGCCCGGGCCGATGGGCAGGAAGAGGGAGTTGTTGCCGGCATTGATGGCGTCGAGCCAGCCCGGCAGCCAGACGGCACCGTAATTGGGCCAGGCGGTGGAGGCGATGCTCTCCGGGCTGGAGAGCAGAACGTCCATGCCGTAGAGGGCCTTGCCGCTGGCGGCCTGCACGAACTGGGCGAACACGGGTTCGACCAGGATCTGCTTCTCCGGAGTGCCGAAGGCCACGACCACGTCGTTGTGGACGTAGAGACCGAGGGTGTGGAAGCCGAGGAACAGGGAGACCCAGCTCAGGTGGCTGATCAGGGCTTCCTTGTGCTCGAGCATCCGGGCCAGAACGTTGTTCTTGTTGGCCTCGGGGTCGTAGTCACGGATGAAGAAGATCGCACCGTGAGCGAAGGCACCGCACATCAGGAAGATGGCGATGTACTGGTGGTGGGTGTAGAGGGCAGCCTGCGTCGTGTAGTCCTTGGCGATGAACGCGTAGGACGGCATCGAATACATGTGCTGCGCCACCAGGCTGGTCACAACGCCCAGGGAAGCCAGGGCCAGACCGAGCTGGAAGTGGAGCGAGTTGTTGATGGTGTCGTAGAGACCCTTGTGGCCAGCGCCCAGGTCACCAGGGGTGCCCTTGGGGGGGTTGTGGGCTTCGAGGATCTCGCGGATCGAGTGGCCGATACCGAAGTTGGTCCGGTACATGTGGCCGGCGATCACGAAGAGGACGCCGATCGCCAGATGGTGATGGGCGATGTCGGTGAGCCAGAGCGCTTCGGTCTGGGGATGGAAGCCACCCAGGAAGGTGAGGATGGCGGTTCCGGAGCCCTGGGAGGTGCCGAAGATCTGCTGGGCGGTGTCGGGGTTCTGGGCGTAGACACCCCAGTTTCCGGTGAAGAAGGGAGCGAGCCCGGCCGGATGGGGCATCACCGAGAGGAAGTTGTCCCAGCCCACGTGCTGACCGCGGGACTCGGGAATCGCCACGTGGACGAGGTGACCGGTCCAGGCGATGGAGCTGAAGCCGAACAGCACCGCGAGGTGGTGATTCAGGCGCGACTCGGCGTTCTTGAACCAGGCGAGGGACGGGGCGAACTTCGGCTGCAGATGAAGCCAGCCGGCGAACAGGGCCCAGGCCGCCACGATCAGGAGGAAGATCGAGCCCTGGTAGAGGTCGGCATTGGTGCGCATGCCGATCGTGTACCACCAGTGATAGACGCCGGAGTAGGCGATGTTCACGGGTGAGGAGGCGCCCGCCTGGGTGAAGGCGTCGATGGCGCCCTGGCCGAAGTGGGGATCCCAGATCGCGTGGGCGATGGGACGGACATGCAGGGGGTCGGCGACCCACTGCTCGAAGTTGCCCTGCCAGGCGACGTGGAACAGGTTGCCCG
>CAZVPB010000066.1:0-11325 GCA_964628165.1 uncultured Cyanobium sp. | reverse complement strand
TCGCTGATGTCCTCCGCCATGTCGGCCACCCGGTCGATGAGGTTCACCGCGTCCCGGGCGTGGATCTTCCGCTCCAGGGGCAGGTCGCTCTCGAAGATCGAGCGCTTGAGGCGCAGGGCGATCGCGTCGGCCTCCGACTCGAAGATGCGGATCTCATTGACGTGGTCGCCCACGGCCGCCGGATCGCGGAAGAAGGACCGGGCCGCCAGCACCGCCGCCCGCACGCTGCGCACCACCACGGCCACCAGTTCCTTCACCTCGCGGCGCGTGGCGTCGCTGCCGCGGCTGCCGCCGTGCTGGAGCAGGAACTCCTGATGGCAGTTGGCCATGACATCCACCAGGGCGTGCAGGTTGGTGAGCAGGCTGAGCACGTCGCCGCGGAACTCGGGGATGAGCATCTCGGTGTAGAGGGTGTTCACCACCGAGCGGCGGATCTGGTTGCAGCGGTGCTTGAGTTCCGTCAGCTGGCGCAGCTTCTCCTCTCCCCGCTCGGTCACCCCCTCGTCCACCAGGGTGGTGAGGGCCCGCTCGAAATGGATCGCCGCCTCGTCCGCCTTGTCGAGGAACTCGTCGATCTGCCGCTCGAGGAAGCGGGTCTTGCCGAAGAGGGCGGGATTGTCCTGGTTCATCGCCTTCCTCTCCCCCCGCGCCGTTCTTCTGCGGATGTTCCGACCCTAGGGGTGGCGCCTGCCGCGCCTCCCCCCGCAGCCGGGCCAGGAGGGCCTCGCCGCGGCGCTGCGCCTGCCGCGCCGGGATCCCCAGTTCCGCCGCCAGCTCCACCCAGGTGCGGCCCAGTCCGTAGCGGCCCCGCACCAGCCGCCCTTCCCACGGCGCCAGCCGCGTCATGGCCCGCTCCAGCCAGCCCAGACGCGGATCCGGCGGCGGCGATTCGGCGCCTTCCGGTGCTTCCTCGGGCAGGCTGGAGGGATCGGGCAGCCGGTCGAGCAGGGTCGAGCGGTCCTCCCCGCCGTCGTCGCCACCGCCCAGCGGCGCGTCGAGGCTCCGCATGGCCTCGATCGAATGGAGGGCACGCACCTCCCGCAGCCGCACCGGATCGCAGCCCAGCAGCCGGCTCAGCTCCTCCTCCGGCGGTTCCGGTCTTCCCTGGCGCCGCAGCTCCTCCTGCAGCCTCCCCTCCCGCTGCCGCAGCTCCCACAGGCCGCGCGGGATCCGCACCAGGGAGCGGCGGTCCCGCAGCTCGTGCCGCAGGGCACCCCGCACGTAGGGCACCACGTAGCTGCTGAGGCTCACTCCCCGCGCCGGGTCGAAGGCCTCCACCGCCCGGATCAGCGCCTCGCCGCCCACCTGCTCCAGGTCCTCCAGGGGCAGCGCGGTGGAGCGGCCGATCCGGCCGGCGAGGCTGCGCACGATCGCCAGGTTGGCGGTGACGAGGGCATTGCGCCAGCGCAGCCGTTCCTCGGCCCGCACGGCGGCGGCGAAGGCCTTCAGCCACCGCCGGTTGCGCTCCCCCCGCCGGAGCGGATCCAGGGCCGGAATGCGGCGGGGCGGGCCATGGGTGGCGGGTGGCGCCGCCACGGGGCGGTGCGGTCTCTGGCGAGCCATGGGGTCACTGCGAAGGTCCCCCCAGGCTGGAAAGCGCGCCGTGGGGGGGCACTCCCCTCCCGGCCGTGGGCGCGATCACCCGATCGGGGGAGGTTCGCGGCAGGGGGCATCAGCCAGGGGTGGGCAGCGCGAGGGCTTCCAGTTCCGCCCAGCGCAGCAGCGCCGGCCAGCGCCGCACCCGCTCGTACACCTGCACGTGCCCCTCGGCCGTGAGGTGCACGCCATCGCTTTCGATCCAGTGCAGCCAGCGGGAATCGGCGGTGAGATCGTCCAGCAGGGGCAGGAACGGCACGTCCGCCTCCATGCAGGCCTCCTCCAGCAGGGCCTCGTAGTGGCGCACGGTGGCGAGGTCGTACCAGAGCACCTCGGCGAAGGGCATCACCGCCTCGTCCACCGGCGTGAGGCCGATCACCAGCACCGGTGCGATCGCCTTCGCCTGCCGCAGCAGCTGCTCCAGGCCGAAGAGGAAGGCGTCCGGCGCCAGCTGGTGGCGTCCGTCCGGCCGCCCCACCCTGGCGGTGTCGTTGAGGCCGATGCCCAGCAGGATGCCCTGGGGCCGCTGGCGCCTCAGTTCGCCCCGGCAGCCCACCTCCGCCGGCAGCCGTGCCGCCAGGCGCTCGAGGCCGTCGCCGCGGATGCCGAGGTTGTAGACCACCGGCCCCTCCGGCATCTCCATCCAGTGGCGGCGCAGCCGCTCGCACCAGCCGCCCCCCTCCGGATCCCCCCATCCGTAGACCCCGCTGTCGCCGAGCACCACCAGCTTCCGCGGAACGCCCGGCACGGCATCAGAGCAGCGTGCGGAATCTTCGCAGCCGCTCGAGTCCGTCCTCCAGGGTGGCGATGGAGGCGGCGCAGGAGAGGCGGATGCAGCGGTCGTCCCCGAAGGCGACCCCAGGCACCACCGCCAGACCCACCGCGTCCAGCAGGCGGCGGCACAGCTCCATCGAGTCCAGGCCCCAGGCGCTGAGGTCGGGGAAGGCGTAGAAGGCCCCCTCGGGCGGGTGAAGGCGCACCCCCTCGATCTGCCGCAGGCCGTCGCCGAGGAAGCGGCGCCGCTCGTTGAACTCCTCCGCCATCTCCCGCACGCAGTCGCGCGGGGCCTGCAGCGCCGCCAGGGCGCCGTACTGGGCGAAGGTGCACACGTTGCTGGTGCTCTGGCTCTGGAGGGCGGCGGCGGCGGCCACCACGTGGGCGGGCCCCGCCAGCCAGCCGATCCGCCAGCCGGTCATCGACCAGCCCTTGGCGAATCCGTTGACGATGAACACCCGCTCCGCCAGATCCGGAGCCACCGCCGCGAAGCTGTGGTGCTCGTGGCCGGGGGCCAGCAGGAACTCGTAGATCTCGTCGCACACCACCGCCAGGCGTGGATGCCGCCGCACCACCGCGGCGATATCCTCCAGCTCCCCCCGGCCGAGCACCGTGCCGGTGGGGTTCGAGGGGCTGTTGAGCACCAGCAGGCGGGAGGCCGGGGTGATCGCGGCCTCCAGCTGGTCCGCCCGCAGCCGGAAGCCGTCCTCGGCCACCCCCGGCACCAGACGCACCGTGGCGCCGGCCAGGCGGGCCATCTCCGGATAGCTGAGCCAGTAGGGGGAGGGCAGCAGCACCTCGTCGCCCGGGTCGAGCAGCACCTGGAAGAGGTTGTAAAGCGCCTGCTTGCCGCCGTTGCTCACCAGCACCTGCTCGGCGGTGGCGCTCACCCCGTTCTCGCTCCGCAGCTTGGCCGCGATCGCCTCCCGCAGGGCCGGTTCCCCCGCCACCGGTCCGTAGCGGGTGTGGCCGGCCTCGAGGGCCTCCGCCGCGGCACGGCGGATGAAGGCCGGCGTCTCGAAGTCCGGTTCACCGGTCGAGAGGCTGCAGATGTCGTGGCCCTCGGCCTGGAGCCGGCGGGCCTGGGCGGCGATGGCGAGGGTGAGCGAGGGCTGCAGCACCCCGGCCCGGGCGGACAGGGTCAACGGGGCCGGCATCGGAGCGGGCGCGGCGGTGGCGATGGTTTCGGGCGGAGGGGCCATGGGTCATCCTGCCTCACACGGTGCCGTTCCCCATGGCCACACAACCAATGGCCACAGAACCCGTCGATCCCCTCGCGGGCCTCGAGGAAGCCTGCGCGGCCTGCCGCCGCTGCGGGCTCGCCGCCGGCCGCAGCCGGGTGGTGGTGAGCCGCGGCGATCCCCGCGCCCGGCTCATGGTGATCGGGGAGGGACCGGGCGCCCAGGAGGACGCGACGGGCCTGCCCTTCGTGGGCAGGGCGGGTCAGCTGCTCGACGCGATGCTCGCCAGCGTGGGGATCGACAGCAACCGCGATGCCTACATCTGCAACGTGGTGAAGTGCCGGCCGCCGGAGAACCGCAAGCCTTCCCCCGCCGAGATGGCCGCCTGCCGCCCCTGGCTCGAACGCCAGATCGCCGCGGTGAATCCGGCGGTGATCCTTCTGGCCGGCGCCACCGCCATGGAGGGGGTGCTGGGGGTGAAGGGGGGCATCACCCGCCTGCGGGGCCAGTGGCGCAGCTGGGAGGGACGCTGGCTCATGCCGGTGTTCCATCCCTCCTACCTGCTGCGCAACCCCTCCCGCCAGCGCGGTTCGCCGAAGTGGCTCACCTGGCAGGACCTGCAGGAGGTGCGGCGGCGGCTCGACGGCGAGCCGGCGGCCGGCCCCGATCTGTGACAGGCTTTGCGCCGACGTCCCGGCCCCCCGCCATGACCGGCACCCTCGCCCGTCCGGACAGCCGCCCCGATTCCCGCTCCGACGCCCGCTACGACACGGTGATCCACCGGCGTCCCACCCGCACGGTGCGGGTGGGGGACGTGGCGGTGGGCAGCGACCACCCGGTGGTGGTGCAGTCGATGATCAACGAGGACACCCTCGACGTGGAGGGTGCGGTGGCCGGCATCCGCCGGCTGCACGAGGCGGGCAGCGAGATCGTGCGCCTCACGGTGCCCTCCCTCGCCCATGCCCGCGCCGTGGCGGAGATCCGCCGCCGGCTCGAGGCCGGCTACCGGCCGGTGCCGCTGGTGGCCGATGTGCACCACAACGGCATCCGCATCGCCCTCGAGGTGCTCGACCACGTCGACAAGATCCGCATCAACCCCGGGCTGTTCGTCTTCGAGAAACCGGACCCGAACCGCACCGAGTACACCGCCGAGGAGTTCGCGGCGATCGGCCGCCGCATCCGCGCCGACCTCGAACCGCTGGTGCTGCGGCTGCGGGAGCAGGACAAGGCGCTGCGCATCGGTGTGAACCACGGCTCCCTCGCCGAGCGGATGCTGTTCACCTACGGCGACACCCCCCTGGGGATGGTGGAGTCGGCCATGGAGTTCATCCGGATCTGCGACGAGCTCGACTTCCACAACATCGTGGTGTCGATGAAGGCCTCCCGCGCGCCGGTCATGCTGGCCGCCTACCGGATGGTGGCCGACCGCATGGATGCCGAGGGGTTCCGCTTCCCGCTCCACCTCGGCGTCACCGAGGCCGGCGACGGTGACTACGGCCGCATCAAGAGCACCGCCGGCATCGCCACCCTGCTGGCGGAGGGGCTCGGCGACACCATCCGCGTCTCCCTCACCGAGGCGCCGGAGAAGGAGATCCCGGTCTGCTACTCCATCCTCCAGGCCCTGGGCCTGCGCAAGACCATGGTGGAGTACGTGGCCTGCCCCAGCTGCGGCCGCACCCTCTTCAACCTCGAGGAGGTGCTCGCCCGGGTGCGGAACGCCACCGCCCACCTCACCGGCCTCGACATCGCCGTGATGGGCTGCATCGTGAACGGGCCGGGCGAGATGGCCGACGCCGACTACGGCTACGTGGGCAAGACCCCCGGCACCATCTCCCTCTACCGCGGCCGGGAGGAGATCCGCCGGGTCCCCGAGGCGGAGGGGGTGGAGGCGCTGATCGCCCTGATCAAGGAGGACGGCCGCTGGGTCGACCCGTGAGAAGCCGGGGACATGGCGCGGCGGCGCTACCGTGAAGTCCTGAACATGGACGTGAGGTCCTTCTTCATGCGTAAGGGTCCCACCACCGTCGTCATGCTCGTCGGACTGGGGGCCTGCGCCGCCACCGCCGTCATGGCCCGCGAGATGGTCATGTCCCCCTCCGGCGGGGTGTCGATCACCGACAGTCCCAAGGAGGTGCTCGACCAGGCGTGGCAGATCGTCTTCCGCGACTATCTCGACACCACCGGCAAGTATTCCCCCCAGCAGTGGCGCCAGATGCGCCGCGACCTGCTCGCCAAGAGCTACGGCACCCCCAAGGACGCCTACGAGGCGATCCGGGCGATGCTCGCCACCCTGGATGATCCCTACACCCGTTTCCTGGACCCGCGCGAGTTCAAGGAGATGCAGATCGACACCTCCGGAGAGCTCTCCGGGGTGGGGATCCAGCTCAGCCTCGACAAGGACACCAAGGAACTCATCGTCGTCTCGCCGATCGAGGGCTCGCCGGCCTCCCGCGCCGGCGTGCAGCCCAAGGACGTGATCACCGCCATCGACGGCCGTTCCACCAAGGGCATGGGCACCGAGGACGCCGTCAAGCTCATCCGCGGCAAGTCCGGCACCGACGTCACCCTCACCCTGCGGCGCAAGGGAGAGGTTCTCGACGTGACCCTGACCCGCGCCCTGATCGAGATCCACGCGGTGGATCATCAGATCAACACCGCCGGCGATGGCACCAAGGTGGGGTACATCCGGCTCAAGCAGTTCAACGCCAACGCCGCGAAGGACATGCGCAAGGCGCTCCAGGATCTGGAGGGGCAGGGGGTGTCGGGCTACGTGCTCGATCTGCGCAGCAATCCCGGCGGCCTGCTCATGGCCAGCGTGGAGATCGCCCGGCAGCTGCTCAACGAGGGCATCATCGTCTCCACGAAGACCCGCGACGGCATCCAGGACGTGAAGCGCGCCAACGGCCGTGCCCTCACCGCCAAGCCGATCGTCGTGCTCGTCAACGAGGGTTCGGCCAGCGCCAGCGAGATCCTCTCCGGCGCCCTCCAGGACAACGACCGGGCCGTGCTGGTGGGTCAGAAGACCTTCGGCAAGGGCCTCGTGCAGTCGGTGCGGGGCCTTTCCGACGGTTCCGGCATGACCGTGACCATCGCCAAGTACCTCACCCCCCGCAACCACGACATCCACAAGCACGGCATCGACCCCGACGTCGATGTGAAGCTCACCGAGAAGGAGATCCAGAACCTCACCCTCGAGGACCTCGGCACCCGCAAGGACGGTCAGTACCGGGTGGCGGAGAACACCCTGGTGAAGGAGATCCGCAGGACCGCCGGCAATCCCAGGCCCTACGAGCCGGGCACGGCGAATCTTCCCTCGGCGGTGGCCAATCCCGAGAAGGCGACCGGGCGCTGATCGCTCAGGGCCCGGTTCGCTCGGCTGCGGTGGCGGTCCTCACCGGAGTGTCTCCACCCTCCAGATAAAGGGTGCGGGTGGGATAGGCGAAATCGATCCCTTCGCCCTCGAACCGCCTCATGATCGAGAGATTCACGGTCTGCTGAAGATCGAAGGCCTCCTTGAGGTCGCCGCTCGGCACGAAGTAGGCGAATTCGAAATCGAGGGAACTGTCGCCGAAGCCGGTGAAGTGGGCCCGGTCGAACTGAAGATTGCCGGTGGCCTCGATCGCCTCCTGGATCATGGCGGGGATCCGCTCCATCTGCTCGGCCGGCGTCTGGTACACGACACCGATGCGGTGCAGGAGGCGGCGGCGGGGGAAGTCGCCGTAGTTGCGGATCGTCTTGAGCAGCAGCTCGTCGTTGCCGATCACGATCAGTTCGCCGTCGACGCTGCGCAGGTGGGAGGACCGCATCCCCACCTTCTCCACGAAGGCGACGACGTCGTCGAAGCGGATCACCTGGCCGATCTGGAACGGCTGGTCGAAGAGGATGGTGAGGTAGTTGATGAAGTTGGAGATCGGCCCCTTGAGGGCGAGGCCGATGCCGATGCCGGCGCCCGCCAGGGAGGCGTACACCGCGCCGAGGGCCACCCCCTGGTTCTGCAGGAAGACCAGGATGCCGATGATCCAGATCAACGTCCGGATCATCGGGGTGAGGGCCTGCAGCATGGTGACCTGGCTCTCCCTGCCCAGTTTCTGCAGCGAACGGTCGAGCAGCCAGAGGAGGACGCGGTTCACCAGCCGCACCACCAGCACGACCGCCAGCAGCGTGACGCCACCCCGCACCACCAGGTCGGCCCAGTCGCCGAGCAGAAGCGTCTCCCGCACCCCCTGCAGGGAGGACCATCCCCACAGCACCGCCGCCAGATAGCCCAGCGGGGCGGCGGTGCCGAGGGTCATGCCGAGCAGCACGTCGTCGGCGGAGGTGCGGGTGCGACGGGCTGCCCGCAGGAACGTGCGTCTCGCCAGCCGGACCGCCACCCACACCACGGCGCAGCCGCCCACGATCCTTGCCAGGGCCAGCAGCAGGGTGAGGGTGAGTTCGGTCATTCAGGCGCAGCAGACGCCGGCACCCTAAGGAATCGACTCCGGCGGGGTGGACCCCCCCCCGCCGCGGCCGATCCACGCCCGCAGGGCCTCGGAGAGCTCCTGGGGCAGTTCGATCGGCAGGGCGCCGTCCCGCAGGTGGAGATCCCGCTGGGGGAAGGGAATGGTGATGCCGTGGCGCCGCAGGGCCGCCTCGATCCGGAAATTGAGATCACTGCGGATGTCGTACTGCCGCAGCGGCTGGCTGATCCATACCAGCAGCTGGAAATCGAGGGAACTGTCGCCGAAGCCGATGAAGAACACCCGAGGCGGCGGCTGCTTCAGGACGTCCGGATGGTCACCGGCGGCCCCCACCAGGGCGGCGCGCACCGCCTCCGGTTCGGACCCGTAGGCCACCCCCACCGGCAGCCGCAGCCGCGAGATCGGGTTGCCGTGGCTCCAGTTCACCACCCGGGATTCGAGGAATTCCGAATTGGGCACGATGATCGAGATGGCATCGAGGGTGACCACCTCGGTGGAGCGCAGGTTCACCTGCTTCACGCTGCCCTGCAGATCGCCGATCTCGACGAAATCCCCCACCTGGATCGGCCGCTCGAACATGATCACCAGCCCGCTCACGAAGTTCTTCGTGATGCCCTGAAGCCCCAGGCCCACCCCCACCCCCAGCACGCCGGCGAAGAGGGTGAGCGAGCTCAGATCCAGACCCCAGAGCTGCAGCAGCACCAGCGATCCGAGCAGCAGTACCCCGTAGCGCAGCAGGAAGACGATCGCCTCCTGGGCACCCAGGCTGATGCCGGTATGGCGCAGCACCCGGCCCCGCAGCACCCCCTGGAGCAGCCCCACCACCCGGAAGAGGGCGACGAACAGGGAGATGAGGATGATCGCGTCGAGCAGCGAATAGCTCCTCTCGCCGAGGGGCAGGAAGGGGGCGGTGAGGCTGTCGCCCACCGCATTGAGGAGACTGCGGATCCACACGCGGCTGGCGGGAAACCCCTCGGCGACGAATCCCGCCGCCGTGAGCCACAGGCTCACCTGCAGCACCCCCAGGCCCAGCCGCGCCAGGGCCCAGCGCCTGCGCTGCCGGGGTAACCGCCGCCGCACCGCCAGGAGCCCCCACTGCAGCAGCAGCGCCACCACGAGCACGGCCGCCGCCCACCCCAGCCGGTGCCGCACCACCTCCGGCCGGCGCTCCCTGCGGCCCTCCGCCACCGCCGCCTGGAGGCGGCGCCGCCAGTCCTCGGCCTGCTCCCGGCGGGTGCGCCATTCCGGGGTGTCGCGGGCCGTGACCGTGAGCAGCGTCTGGCCGTCGACGCTGATCACCGGCAGATTGTTCCTCTGCTCGACCTCGATGCGGGCCGGCCGGTCGGAGCGCACCAGTTCCGCCAGAGCCCGGTTGATCCCCTCCACCCGCGCTTCGGCGCTGTAGTCGCTGGAGGCCTCCACCCGGAAGAGCCGCCGACCATCCACGGTGATGAAGGCGGTGGAGGCATCCCGCGACCAGGCGGAACCCCCCGCCATGAGAACCACGAGCAGGGCGAGGACCACCAGGCCCGGCCGGCGCCACCTTCTTCCTCTCATGGAAGGCGTCCGGGGCAGGCTGGCGGCCGCACCGCGGAACGGCGGCAGACTGGCGGGTTCATGCACCCGGTGCGGCATCACAGGCTCACGATGGCCGATCCTCCCCCCTTCTGGTCCCTCAAGCCGTGGTGGTGTCAGCCATGGTCCATCGTCCTGACCGGTCTGGCGGCGGTGGCCGGCATCTGGTGGGTGTCCCACCGCTGGTGGCTCACCCTGCCGCTGGCCGGTCTGGTGATGGCGTGGTGGGTTCTCTTCCTGGTGCTCGTCCCCCGGGCCCATGCCGGGGAGAAAAGTTCCTGAGTTCAGCTCACCGGCTGCATCAGGCCGCCGCCGGGGGTCGAATCGTCATCGTCGTTCTCGCTCCCGACCCCGAAGAGGGCCACCAGGCCGAGCACGGCGATGCTGGCGATGGCGCCGAGGGTTCCGGGTGCCAGCCCGGCGGTGGGGGCCATCGGCATCAGCTCGGCCATCGGGAAACGTAACGAAACTTCTCAGGATCTTAACAAGCCTTTTCAGGGGCCTCAGACCGCCACCACCGCCTCATCGCGCTGGCGCCGCCGCTCGTCCCTCTCGGCCTCGGTGAGTCCGTCGGTGCCGGGGATCTGGGCGGCCATGGCGGTGAGCCATTCCATGAGCTGCTCGATCTGCCTCTCCATCGGCAGCACCCCCAGTCCCCGGGCCACCACCTTGGCGCCGCGGCCGCTGCCGCCCTGGTACACCAGCCGGCCGTGGAGGTGCTGGGGCAGTCCCTGCCGCAGCAGCCGGAAGGCAGGTTCCTCCATCGGTGTCTCGAGGGCGATGTTCGGCTTCTCCGGCCGGATGCGGGAGAAACCGCAGCGCCGCGCCAGCAGCTTCAGCTCCAGCAGCTGCAGCAGGCTCTGCACCGGCGCCGGCAGGGCGCCGTAGCGGTCCACCCAGCCGGCCGCCAGCTCCAGCAGCTCCTCGCGGCCGTGGCAGTCGGCGGCGGCCCGGTAGGCGGCCATCTTCTCCGCGTTCTCCGGGATCCAGTCGGCGGGGATGAAGGCCGTCACCGGCAGGTCCACCTGGGTGTCTTCCACCGTCGGGATGTCCTGCCCCTGGATCTCGGCCAGGCATTCCTGCAGCATCTCCATGTAGAGGTCGAAGCCGATCGCCTCCATCTGGCCGCTCTGCTCCACCCCCAGCAGGTTGCCCACGCCGCGGATCTCCATGTCGCGCATGGCCAGCTGGTAGCCGGAGCCCAGCTGGGCGAACTCCTGGATCGCCCGCAGCCGCTGCCGCGCCGCCTCGCTCAGGGAGGCATCGCCGGGATAGAAGAGCCAGGCGTGGGCCTGCACGCCGCTGCGGCCCACCCGGCCGCGCAGCTGGTACAGCTGGGCCAGGCCGAAGCGGTGGGCATCCTCCACCAGGATCGTGTTGACCCGGGGGATGTCGAGGCCGCTCTCGATGATCGTGGTGCAGAGCATCACGTCCGCCTCGCCGGCGTTGAAGGCCACCATGGCGCTCTCCAGCTCCCCCTCCGGCATCTGGCCGTGGGCCACCAGCAGTCGCAGGCCCGGCAGCATCGAGCGCAGCTGGGTCGCCACCTCCTCGATCCCCTCCACCCGCGGCACCACGTAGAACACCTGACCGCCGCGGTCCAGCTCCTGCCGGATGGCGCTGCGGACGGCCTCCTCGTCGAGGGCCGCCAGATGGGTGCGGATCGGCCGGCGCAGCGGCGGCGGGGTGGTGATCAGGCTCATCTCCCGCACCCCCGAGAGGCTCATGTAGAGCGTGCG
>CAZVPB010000065.1:0-11462 GCA_964628165.1 uncultured Cyanobium sp. | reverse complement strand
GACCGGGTGCTCCAGCTCATGGCCGCCGATCCCGGCCTCGAACCCCGGGACGTGCTCGTGATGACGCCCCGGGTCGAGCACTTCGCCCCCCTCGTGGCCTCGGTCTTCGGCGACGTTGACGCCACCGGCGTCTCCCTGCCCTGGCGTGTCACCGACCGCAGCCAGCAGGATGAGGCGGGCATCGGGCGCACCGTGCTCGCCCTGCTCCGCCTCGCGGGGGAGCGATTCACCGCCTCCGCTCTCGAGGAACTGCTGGACTGCCCCCCGCTGCAGCGCCGTTTCCAGCTCGAGCCGGAGGAGACGGCCCAGCTCACCGGAACGCTGCAGCGCTGCGGCCTGCGCTGGGGCCTCGACGGCCGGGAGCGGGGCGGGGCCGCCACCCACAGCCTCGCCTGGGTGATCGACCGGCTGCTGCTGGGGCTGGTCCTGCCGGAGCGGGACGGCCTCGCCCCGGCAGGGGTGGCCCCCTTCGGCGGGGGAGGCTCGATCGAGCTCGGCGGCCGGCGCCTCCACCTGCTGCTGCGCCTGCGCCACTGGCTCGGCGAGCTGCGCCGCGGCGGCGGTGTGGAGGAATGGGTGAAGCGCCTTGCGGCCCTTCTGGAGGATCTCTTCGGCGACGGCGGCGAGGCGGCCTGGGAACTGGTGGCGCTGCAGGGAGCCCTCGACGCCTGGCGGCGGGAGGCGGCCGGCTTTTCCGCGCCGCTCGAGGCGGCGGTGGTGGCGGCGGTGCTCGAGGAGAAGCTCTCCGCCGACAGCGGCAGGTTCGGCCACCGCAGCGGTGCCCTCACCATCAGCGCCCTGGAGCCGATGCGGGCCATTCCCCACCGGGTGATCGTGCTGATGGGGCTGGAGGCGGGCGACTTTCCCCGCCGGCGGCACCGTCCCGGCTTCCATCTCATGGAGCGGGACCGCTGCCTCGGTGATCCCGATCCCGCCGACCAGGACCGCTACGTGCTGATGGAGGCGCTCCTCTCGGCCCGGGACCATCTGCTGATCTTCTGGAGCTGCCGCGACGAACGCAGCGGCGAGGTCCTGCCGCCGGCGGAGCCGGTGCGCCAGTGGCTGCAGTGGCTCCGCATGCGGCTCGGGGCCGCCGGCGAGGGTCTCATCTGGACCCATCCGGTCAGTCCCCTCGATCCCGCCAACTTCCTGGCCAGGGAGCGGCGGCCGCCGCTCAGCTGCGACCGCCGTCTGCTGGAGTGCCGCCTGCTGCTCGACCAGGGCGATCCCCTTCCCCCCGCCGGACTGATCCGCAGCCCCATGCCGGAGCAGGACGATCTGCCCCCGCCGCCGGGACTGGATCCCTTCGAGGACCTGAGCGGCTGGCTGAAGGAGCCGCAGCGCCACTGGCTGGCGCAGCTGGGGCTCCGGCCCGGCGAATGGGAGGAGCCGGTGGAGGATCTGGAGGCGCTCGAGCTCGGCGAGCGGCAGCGGGCCCGCCTGCTGCGCCGGATGCTCGACCGGTTTCCCGCCGAGGAGGATCCGCCCGGCCCCCGGGAGGCGGTGGAGGAGGTGCTGCGGGACCTCTGCCGCGGCCGTGGTGAGCTGCCCGGCGGGGCCGCCGGCGAGCTGGAACTGGCCCGGCTCGCTGAACGCTGGGGCACCCTGCGGCAGGCCCTCGACCGGCTGGGGCCGGCCACGCGACGTGCCGTGGCCTGGGGGCCGTACCGCACCGAGAACCTCTGCCGGGGCGACACCCTCCTCCTCCTCCATGCCGCCCGCGCCGACGTGTCCCACCGCATGGAGCTCTGGCTGCGGCTGCTGCTCGCCTGCGCGGCGGCCGATTCCCCTCCGGAGCGGGCTGTCCTCATGGCGCGCGACAGGGGAAGTGCCGACCGCTTCGTGGAGGTGGTGAGGCTGAACGCCCCCCGGCCCGAGGCGGCCTGCGGGGAACTGGAGCGTCTGGCCGCGCTGCGGGAGGAATGGCGCGGCGGCTGCTGGCCGGTGCCGCCCCGCACCGGCTGGAGCTGGCTGGAGGCCGAGCGGAGCCGCCCGGGGCGGGGCCGCACGGCGGCCAGCCAATGCTGGGAGGGGGGCTACGGGGCCGGCGGGCAGGGGGAACGGAGCCGGCCGGAGATGGTGGTGTGCTTCGGAGCCGACCTGCCCTTCGACGAGCTGCTCGGGGGCGGGTTCGCCGGCCTCAGCGAGCGTCTGTTCGGCGTGCTGCTGGAGTCCTCCTCATGAGCCTGCCGGCGCCCTTCGAGGCGAACGCCCACCCGCTCGGCCCGGGGCTGCAGCTGCTGGAGGCGAGTGCCGGCACCGGCAAGACCTTCGCCCTCGCCCATCTGGCGCTGCGGCTCGTGGCGGAGGAGGGGGTGGACCTGCGGGAGCTCCTCGTGGTCACGTTCACCGAGGCGGCGGCGGCCGAGCTCCGCGATCGCATCGGCCGGCGCCTGCAGCAGGCCCTCGAGGGGCTGGAGGCCCCCGCACGGGAAGCCCCCGATCCGGTGCTGGCGGACTGGCTCGACCGGCGCCGGGGAGCCGCGGCGCCGGCGGGGCAGGAGCCGCAACTCCTGCGGGGACGGCTGCTGCTTGCCCTCGAGGGACTTGACGCCGCCGACGTGACCACGATCCACGGCTTCTGTGCCCGCACCCTGCTCCGCCATCCTGTCGAGGCCGGTCTCGCCCCCCAGCTGCGGTTCGAGACCGATCCGCTGCCGCTGGTGGGCGAAGTGGTGCACGACTACTGGCAGAGCCAGATGCTGACCCTGCCCCCCTCGCTTCTGGCGGGGCTGCGGCAGCGGGGGGTGACGCCCGCCGAGCTGACCCGCCTGCTGCTCCGTCTCGACGGTGATCCCGCCCTGGGGCTCGATCCCCTCCCCGCCGAGCTGCCCGCCGAGGCGGATCTCGGCCGGCACCTGCCCTTCCTCTGGCTGTCCCTCTGGGACCGGTTCCGCGAGCAGTGGGAACGGCACGGCGCCGATCTCGAGCAGGACCTGCGGGTGATCGCGGCCCGCTGGCGGGAGACGGTGGGAGCGGGCCCGAAGCTTCCCTACAGCCCCCGGGCCCGCAAGGACCGCAGCGTCGAACTCGACCGCTGGCTCGACGGGCAGCCGGCGGAGGGCGATTACAGGGCGGTGGTGGAGCAGGAGCTGCTGCGGAAGTACTTCCACCCCGGCCTCTTCAGCCGCCACGCCCGCAGGATCGAGGGCGGCGGGGGACCGGTGCGGCTGCCGCGGGCGGGTCTGATGCGCGCCCTGGCCGACCTGGTGGACCGCCCCGCCGAACTCGTGCTGCTCCACGGCTGCCACTGGGGCCGGGCCGAACTGCGGCGGCGCCGCCTCCGCAACGGCAGCGCCGGCTTCGGCCAGCTGCTCGAACTGCTCGATCCGGGCGGGCAGGAGGAGGAGGCCGCTCCCCTTCTCGAGGCGGTGGCGCGGCGCTACGGCGCCGCCCTCATCGACGAGTTCCAGGACACCGATCCGATCCAGTGGCGGATCCTCCGCCGGGCCTTCGGCGGCCCGGGGCACCGGCTGGTGGTGGTGGGGGATCCGAAGCAGGCCATCTACCGCTTCCGCGGCGGTGACCTGGACACCTACAGGACGGCCCGGGCCGCCGCCGGATCCTGCTTCGGGCTGGTGGAGAACCGGCGCTCCACGCCCGCCCTCGTCGAGGCGCTCAACCGGCTCATGGGTCAGAAGGGGCTGCCCCGCTCGCGACTGGGGGTGCCCACCGTGGCGGCGAGATCGGCGAGGCGTGGTCCCGACACTGCCGCGGTGGAGCTTCTCTGGCTCGGCGGCGACCGGCCGGCCGGCACGCCTCCCCCCAGCCGCACCGACCTGGAGAGCCGCCTGCCGGCGATGGTGGCGGACCACCTCGTGGAGCTGCTCGGTCGGGGGCTGCTGCTCGGAGCCGGGGAGGAGACGCGCCCGCTCGGCGCCGGCGACGTCTGCCTGCTGGTGGCCCGACACCGTCAGGCCGAGCAGCTCCGGGCGGCCCTGGAGAGGTGCGGGCTGCCCAGCCGCCTGGTGAGCCGGCAGGACGTCTTCGCCACGCCGGCGGCCGCTGCCCTGCAGCGTCTGCTCGATGCCCTCGCCGACCCCGCCGACCCCAACCGGCTGCGCCTGCTGGCGGCCTCTCCCCTGCTCGGCTGGGATGCCCGCACCCTCGCGACCGCGCCGCCGACCCGCTGGAGCCGCCTTGCCGGGGAGGTGGACCGGCTGGCACGCCGACTTCCCCGCCTCGGACTGCCGATGGTGATGGCGGAGCTGCTGGGAAGCGCCCGGCTGGCCCGCCTCGCCCTCGGCGGCCGGCTCCTCGCCGATCTGCAGCAGCTGGCCGAGCTGGTGCAGGAACAGCTCCACGCCCAGCGCCTGGGGCCGGCGGCGGCGGCCGACTGGCTGCGGCGGCTGCGGCTGGACGAGAACCGCCGCGACCGTGATCCGCCCGAGGCGCATCAGATCCACAGCGACCGCGCCGAAGGGGCCGTCTCGGTGATGACGGTGCACGCCAGCAAGGGGCTGGAATATCCGGTGGTGATCTGCCCCTACCTGTGGCAGGCGCCTTCGCGGCCGAAGATCCACCGGCCCGGCAGCCGATGGCAGCCCCCCGGCGGCGGCGGACCCCGTCTCGATCTCCACCTTGACCCGGACTGGGGGCAGGGGCTCGCGGCCGCGGTCGAGCAGCAGCGGGCCGATCTCGCCGAGCGGGAACGGCTTGCCTACGTGGCGGCCACCCGTGCCCAGCATCTGCTCGTGCTGGCCTGGGGACCGGCGCAGGGCCAGGAGGGCTCCCCTCTCCTCCCCTGGCTCCTGCCCGATGAGCCCCTGCCGGAGCCGGAGGACGGCACTCTCGCGGCGCGGGGCGATGACGAATGGCGCCGCCTGATCGCCGAGGCCGCGGCGCGCCGCCGCCTCGATCTGCGCATCGTCGATCCCCCCGCCGGGCCTGCCGAGCGGCCTGCGCCCACGGTCCGGTCTCCCGCTCCGCCGCTCACCACCGGACCGGTGCCGCGGAGGCGCCTGGATGATCTCTGGGGTCGCAGCAGCTACTCCAGCTGGACCCATGCCGCGGGGCAGCACGGCGATCCGGCCGCGGAGGAGGGCCGCGACACCGCCGACCGCGAACCGGAGGCGGCCGAGGGCATCGGCGCGCCGCCGGCAGACGGGGAAGAGGAAGAGGAGGGGATGGCCCGCTGGCCGGAGGAGGGACCCCTCGGCGCCTTTCCCCGCGGCCCCGGCCCCGGCGACTGCCTCCACCGGATCCTGGAACGGCTCGACTACCGGCTGCCGGTCGACACCCCGGCCGGCCGCGGGACCGTGGAGCGGGAGCTGAGCCGGGCGGGGCTCGCGCCCATGCCGCTGGAGCCGGTGGTGGAAGGCCTCGAGCAGGTCCGTCGGTGTCCCCTCGGGGGGGAACTGGGGCCCTTCCGCGTGGCGGACCTGGAGACGGGGCGCCGCATCAATGAAATGCGGTTCGACCTCACGTTGGGCCTCGTGCAGGCCGACGCACTGGCCTCCGTGTTCACCGATCATCCCGGCACCGACCTGCGGCCCGACTACGGCGCCGCCCTCACGGCGCTGCCGGTGGCCTGCCGCGGCTTCCTCACCGGATCGATCGACCTCGTCTTCGAGGCGCCGGATCCGGCGGGGGGGCGGCGCTGGTGGGTGCTCGACTGGAAGAGCAACTGGCTGGGCCGCCGCGACGGGGACGGCCGGCCGCTCGCCTGCGGTCCGCGCCACTACGGACCCGCCGCGATGGCGGCGCTCATGGTGCGCAACCACTATGTGCTGCAGGCACATCTCTATCTGGTGGCCCTGCACCGCTACCTGGGCTGGCGCCGGCCCGGCTACCGGCCCGAGGATGATCTGGGCGGCTACGCCTACGCGTTCCTGCGGGGAATGCCGGGGAGCGCCGGCGCCCGGGCCCTGCCGGGGGCGGTGCCGGGGATGGTGGTCGAGCGTCCTCCCCTGGGGCGGATCCTCGCCCTCGATGCGACCCTGGGTTCCGCATGAGGCCGCCCCTGCGCGAGCTGCCGCCGTGGCTGCCGCCACTGGCCCATGCCCTCGGCGAGGCCCTGCCCCGTCTGCACGGGTCCGCTGCGGATCCTCTGGTGGAGGAGGCGATCCACGCCCTGCTGTTCGCCCTCGAGGCGGGAGAGGTGCACCTGAGCCTGGCCGGTCCGCCGCCGCCCCCGGTGAGCCGCCGGCACTGGCCGGAGGGCCACCGGAGGGCCCTGCGCGGCTCGCCCCTGGCGGCCGATCCGGACGGCCCCCTGGTGCTCCTGGACGACCGCCTCCTCTGGCGCCGCTGGCATGAGCGGCGCACGGCGGTGCTGGACAACCTTCTGCAGCGGGCGGAGCGCATCGAGCCGCCACCGGCGGGGGGCGAGGCTTCCTGCCCCGATCCCGCGGCGGTCGATCCCCGACTCGACGGGCGTCAGCGGGCGGCGGTGGCGGCGGCCCTCCGCCACGGTCTGGTGCTGCTGGAGGGCGGTCCCGGCACCGGCAAGACGAGCACCGTGGCGGCGATCCTGTCCGCGGAAGGGCAGTGGCGGCCGCAGGCGAGGCTGCAGCTGGCGGCTCCCACCGGCAAGGCGGCTGCCCGGCTGAGGGCGGCCACGGGGGACCGGTGGCCCTGCAGCACCCTCCACCGCCTCCTCGAGAGCCGCGGCGGCCGCTTCGCCCGGCACCGCCTCAGGCCCCTCTGCCTCGATCTGCTGGTCGTGGACGAGGTGTCGATGGTGGATCTGGAGCTCATGGAGGCCCTGCTCGAGGCCCTCCCCCTCTCCTGCCGCCTCGTGCTGGTGGGGGATCCGGCCCAGCTGCCGCCGGTCTCGCCCGGCGCGGTGGTGCCGGAACTGCACCGGCCGGAACTGCGGGCCCGGCTGGGCCCGGCGGCGGTCACGCTCGCCACCCCCTACCGCAACGCCGGACTGATCGCGGCGGTGGCGGCCGAGCTGCGGGCGGCGATCGAGGCATCGCCCCAGGAAGGAGGAGCCGACCTGGAGGCCAGGATCTCGGCGTGCCTGGACGCGGCTCCCGCCGGGGCGAATCTCCTGCGGCTCAGCGCCTCGACCCGCTGTCCGCCGCCGCTGCTGCGGAGCCGGCTGGAGCGTCACCGCCGTGCCCTCGCCGACGCGGCCCGGCGCGGCGGGCTGGACCCGGAGGCGTGGCGTGAGGTGCTGCGGGAGCGGGACCGCCTTCTGGTCCTCTCGCCGCTGCGGCGCGGTCCATGGGGCGTCGACGCGGTCCACCGTCAGCTCCTCGGGCAGGCCATGGAGGCTCCCCTGAGCCACTGGCCGGCGGGAACGCCCGTGCTGTGCCGCCGCAACCTCCCCGACCTGGGCCTGGCCAACGGCGATGTGGGGGTGCTGCTGAACGCGGCGGACCCGGACGCCGCCGCGGTGCTCTTCGGGGATGCCGCCGCGGCCGCGCCCCTGCGGATCCACCCGGCCCAGCTGAGCGGCGCCGTGGAGCCGGCCTTCGCCCTCACGGTGCACAAGGCCCAGGGCAGCGAGGCCGACGAGGTGATCGTGCTGTTGCCGGAGGCGGGGGCCGCCGATCCCCGCCTCCTCTACACCGCGCTGACCCGCGCCCGCCGCCGCGCGCTGCTGCTCGTGCCCCCGGACCGGAGTCCGGCCGCTCCATGACGGAGTCAGGTGATTCACCGGCTTCCATTCCCGCCGGCGCCGAGGCGCGTCCATGGGGATGGCACCAGACCCTTGCCGAGGGGCCCGGCTACCGGGTGAAGCGCCTCCACCTCCGCCCCGGCGGCAGGCTCAGCCTCCAGAGGCACCGTCATCGCTGTGAGCACTGGGTGGTGGTGGCGGGTTCCGGCACCGCCCGCCTCGGGGAGACGACCGTGTCCCTGCAGCCGGGGACCGAACTGTTCATCCCCCGCACCGCCCTTCACCGGGCCGCCGCCGGAGCGGAGGGTCTGGTCGTGATCGAGGTGCAGAGGGGCGGCACCCTCCGGGAGGACGACATCGAGCGCTTCGCCGACGATTACGGCAGGGCGTGATAAGTTCCTTCATGAAATCAAGGCGTGGCAGCAGGGTTCATGTTCCGGGCGCTGCCGGCCTGTTCTGAAGGCCGAACCCCGGTCCTTTCCTGCGTGCAAACCATTTCTTCTTCTTCGGCCCCCCAAGGGTCCGGATTCAACCTGCTCGGACTGCGCTCCGATCTGGCCGACGGCCTCGCGGCGATCGGTTTCCGTGAGCCCTCCCCGATCCAGCGGGCCGCCATTCCCGAGCTGCTTCTCGGCAGGGATCTCGTCGGCCAGGCCCAGACCGGAACCGGCAAGACGGCCGCCTTCGGGCTGCCCCTGCTGCACCGTCTGGACCCCACCTCCACCCGCCCCCAGGCCCTCGTGCTGACCCCCACCCGGGAGCTGGCGATGCAGGTGGCCGAGGCCCTCTCCAGCTATGCCGCCCCGATGGAGGGGGTGAAGGTGCTTCCCGTCTACGGCGGCGCCGACTTCCGGCGCCAGATCGATCAGCTGCGCCGGGGCACCCAGATCGTGGTGGGAACACCGGGCCGGGTGATGGATCACATCCGCCAGGGAACCTTCCAGCTCGATTCCCTCACCACCCTCGTGCTGGACGAGGCCGACGAGATGCTGCGGATGGGGTTCATCGAGGATGTGGAGTGGGTGATGGACCGTCTCCCCGAGGAGAGGCAGGTGGTGCTCTTCTCGGCAACGATGCCGGCCCCGATCCGTCGCCTGGCGCAGAAGTACCTCCGCGATCCGGCCGAGATCACCATCACCCCGGATGCCGGCGGCCGGCGGCGGATCCGTCAGCGCTTTCTGACCGTTCCTCCGGCCCGCAAGCTCAATGCCCTCGAGCGGGTGCTGGAGGCGGAGTCGGGTGACGGCGTCATCGTCTTCGGGCGCACCAAGGCCATCACCCTTCAGGTGGCCGAATCGCTCGAGCTGCGGGGTCATGCCGTGGCGGTGCTCAACGGAGACGTGCCCCAGGCCCAGCGTGAGCGCACGATCGAGCGGTTCCGGGCCGGCCGGGTGCGGGTGCTGGTGGCCACCGACGTGGCGGCCCGGGGGCTCGACGTGGAACGGGTCACGCTGGTGATCAACTACGACGTGCCCACCGACGGGGAGGCCTACGTCCACCGGATCGGCCGCACCGGGCGGGCCGGCCGGCGGGGGGACGCGATCCTCTTCCTCACCCCGCGGGAACGGCGGTTCCTCACCGGCCTCGAGCGGGCGGCCGGACAGCCGATCGAGCCGATGCCGGTGCCCGATGCGGCCGCCATCAACCAGGGCCGCCTCGAGCGTCTGCGGGAGCGGCTCTCCGCCGCCCTCGCCGAACCGGCCGGCAGCGAGGAGGAGAGGGCGCTCCTGGCGGAGCTGCTGCAGCGGGTGGCCGTGGAGCGGGGCTGCACGCCCGAGCGCCTGGCTCTGGCCGCCCTCGAGCTGAGCCTCGGCGGCCGGCCCCTGCTCCACAGGGAGGATGCCGCGCCCGACATGGTCCCGTCGGCCCCCCGGTCCGCCGTGGAGGAGGGCATGGAGCGGTTCCGGATCGAGGTGGGCTGGCGCCAGCGGGTGAGGCCGGGTCACATCGTCGGCACGATCGCCGGTGAGACCGGCATCAACGGCCGCAGCATCGGCAGGATCCGCATCTTCGACAGCCACAGCACCATCGATCTGCCCAGGGGAATGGACGACGATGTGCTGGCCGGCCTCCGTAAGGTCAGGCTCATGAACAAGGAAATGCGCATCAGCCGCCTCCCCGAGGAGTCCGCCGAGACCGCCGCCGCCACCAGATGTTGACGCGCCTCACCAGACTCCCCTTCCCAAGCCCCTGGCTCGGCGGGGTGGGTCTGGGTCTGATTCTCGCCGCGGCCGGATCGATCGGTCCGGCCGCCAGCGCCGCCCCTGGCCAGGGGGTGGGGGCCATCGTGCGCTCCTTCTGCCTCAGCGCCTTCGAGGCGGAACTGGCCCGCAGCGGCAAGACCGCCCCGGCCGGGATGGCCGACTACGCCTGCAGCTGCGTGGCCGAGCGCATCGAGCAGGGCAGCGGTCTCGATGCGGCCCGCGCCGACTGCCGCCAGGCCACCACCCGCCGCTTCCCGATCTGAGCGGCGTCGCCGCGGGAACGTCTCAGGCGCACAGGCCGGTCACCTCCCCGGTGGACACCACCGTCAGCTCGTGGAGGGTCAGCTGCTCCACCGCAGCCACCATCACCGACTGGACCTCATGGCTTTCGGTGCGGACCAGGGTCTGCAGGAGATCGAAGCGGTCCTGGGGATCGAGCTCGCCGTCCTCTCCCCAGGCCAGGCTCCATGGAACCGGGTATGTCGTCATCACGGGATCGGCAAGATCAGGGATCACTGACAATCGCCCGACCTCCTCTGGGGAGGCCGGATTCTTCAGATTTCCTTCCGGAATCCTTCGGAAAAGTTCACGGCCGTTCCCCTGGCCCGCTTCGGTGCCGCGGTGCCGGGCCCTACCGTCAGTGACTGCCGGCCTGCGTCGTGTCCTCCTCCGCTCCCCTGGGGCGACTCGTCCTGCGTCTCCGTTCCCACCGAAGGGCGGTGCTGCTGGCGGGCGCCTGTTCGGTGCTGAACAAGCTCTTCGATCTCGCCCCGCCGGTGCTCATCGGTCTGGCGGTGGACGTGGTGGTAAGGCAGGGGCAGTCCTGGCTCGCCTCGCTGGGTGCCGAGGGGGTGCCTGCCCAGCTGGCGGCCCTGGCGGCCCTCTCCCTGCTGATCTGGACCTTCGAGTCCCTCTTCGAATATCTGCAGGCCCTGCTGTGGCGCAACCTCGCCCAGACCGTCCAGCACGAGTTCCGCATCGAGGCCTACGACCATCTCCAGCATCTCGAGATGGGCTACTTCGAAGCCTCCAGCAGCGGTCGCCTGCTGGCCATCCTCAACGATGACATCAACCAGCTGGAGCGCTTCCTCGACCACGGCGCGAACGAGATCCTCCAGCTCTTCACCACGGTGGTGGCGGTGGGTGGCGCCATGCTCGTCCTCTCCCCCGGGGTGGCGGGGCTCTCCTTCCTGCCCATCCCCGTCATCCTCTGGGGCTCGTTCCGCTTCCAGCGGCGTCTCGCGCCCCGCTACCGGGAGGTGCGGGAGCGGGCCGGCGCCCTGGCCGGCCTGCTCGGCAACAACCTCGGCGGCATGGCCACGATCAAGAGCTACGTCGCCGAGGAATGGGAGAAGCGCCGGCTCATCCGGGAGAGCGACGCCTACCGCCTCGGCAACCGCCGGGCCATCCGTCTGTCGGCGGCCTTCGTGCCGCTGATCCGCTTCGCGATCCTCTTCGCCTTCATCACCATCCTCGTGGTGGGCGGTCTGCAGGCCTGGCGCGGAACCATCGCCGTCGGCAGCTACAGCTTCCTGGTCTTCATCACCCAGCGGCTGCTGTGGCCGCTCACTTCCCTCGGCCGCATCCTCGACGACTACCAGCGGGCGATGGCCTCCACCGCCCGGGTGCTCGACCTGCTCGACACCCCCATCGCGATTCCCGGCGGAGTCCGGCGGCTCCCCGCCGCC
>CAZVPB010000064.1:0-11526 GCA_964628165.1 uncultured Cyanobium sp. | reverse complement strand
TCCTCGCCGTGGCGCTCGAGCAGCGGATGCAGGAGGTGATGGGGGCCCACGCCCCCGTGGTCCTCGTCACCAAGGACACCAACCTGCGCATCAAGGCCGATGCCGTCGGCCTCACCGCCCAGGACTACACCACCGACAAGGTGGACCTGGCGGACCTCTATCCGGGCTGCTGCGAGCTCTGGGCGAGTGCCGAGCAGATCGACCGGGCCAGCGGCGAGGAGGGTCTCCCCCTGGCCGAACTGGACCAGGAGGGGAGCGGCGCACCGACCCTCTTCGCCAACGAGGGGGTGACCCTGATCGACCGGGCCCAGCCGGGCCACACCCTGCTGGCCCGGTACCACGCCGGGGATGCGGCGCTGAAGCCGCTCCGCAAGGAGGCCCGCTCCAAGCTGGGGCGCATCAGCGCCCGCAACCGCGAGCAGACCTTCTCCCTCGAGCTCCTGCTGGATCCCCGGGTCGAGCTGGTGACCCTGGTGGGCAAGGCCGGCACCGGCAAGACGCTGCTCGCCCTCGCCGCCGGCCTCCACATGGTGGCGGATGAGCGGCTCTACGACCGGCTGCTCGTGACCCGACCGGTGATTCCCCTCGGCAAGGAGCTGGGCTTTCTGCCCGGTGACATCGAGGAGAAGATGGGGCCCTGGATGCAGCCGATCATCGACAATCTCGATTTCCTGCTCGGCGGCGGCGGCGAGTCGCCGATGACCCGCGGCCCTCAGCGCGGGCCGCGCAACAGCTGGGCTGACCTGAAGAGCATGGGACTGCTGGAGGTGGAAGCCATCAGCTATATCCGCGGCCGGTCGATTCCACGTCAATTCATGGTGGTGGATGAAGCCCAGAACCTCACCCCCCATGAGGTGAAGACGATCGTGACGCGGGTGGGGGAAGGCACGAAGATCGTGCTCACGGGTGACCCGTACCAGATCGACAATCCCTATGTGGATGCGGAGAGCAACGGTCTCACCTGGCTGGTGGAGCGGTTCAAGGGGCAGAAGCTCGCCGGCCACGTGACCCTGCTGCGGGGCGAGCGCTCGGAGCTGGCGGAACTCGCCGCCAATCTGCTCTAGACCCGCCTCACGGCTCCTTCCCGGCGGCGGTCGGCGTGGGCCAGCAGCTGGCCGTCCCCGTCGAGGCCGGCCAGCTTGACCCCCCCGAAATACATGTCCGGCGCCTCGAAGCGGCGCACCTCCAACTCCTGCGCCACCGCGCTGAGGTCGAGTCCCGGCTCGCAGAGGAGCAGAGGAGGTTCGCGCTCGGTCTGCAGATGGAGCCGCGGAGCGGCGATGGCCTCTTCCGGCGGGAGCCCCTCCAGGGTGAGGCGGCTCCACACCTGGGCCATGGCGGTGGTGATCCGGCTGGCTCCGGGAGAGCCGAGGGCGACGCGGCCGCCCCGGGCCAGACGCACCAGGCTGGGGGCCATGTTGGAGACCAGACGGGACCCCGGCGCGGCGGCGAGGTATCCGGCCGGGTTGAGCTCCGGTTCCCCGAGGCTGTTGTTGCAGGGAATGCCCGTGCCGGGAATGGTGATCCCTGACCCGTAGCCGTTGCTGAGGGTGAGGGCCACCAGGGAACCGTCCGCCGTGGCCACCGAGATGTGGGTGGTGTGGGGGGAGGCCATCGCCCCGGCATGACGCCGCAGCAGTCCCGGTGCCAGCAGCGCCCGGCACTCCGCCTCGCCCATGGCGTGGTGGAGGTGACCGCTGCGCCGCAGCCCGAAGAGCACCTGCTGGGCCCGCACCTGGGCGGCGACCCGCTCGGCCGGCGTCGCCTCCCCACGCCAGCTCTCCTCCATCAGGCGGATCAGGCTGCCCACCGCCACACCCCCCACGGCGGGCGGCGGGTTGAGGTCCAGCACGGTGCCCCGCGCCCGCAGCCGCAGCGGTCGCCGCACCTCGGCGCGGTAGGCCGCCAGGTCCTCCCGTGTCACCAGCCCGCCGGTGGCCGCCATCTCGCGGGCGAAGGCCTCGGCCAGCTCGCCGCGGTAGAAGACGTCGGCCCCGCCGGCGGCGATCGCCTCGAGGCTGTGCGCCAGATCCGGGATCCGCAGCCGTCTGCCCGCCCGGGGTGGATCCGCCGGATCGCAGGGAAAGCTGGCCCGGCTCGCCGCCTGACGGGCGAAGAGCAGCGGACCCGCGATCTCCAGCCAGAGCGCCGTGGTGCGGCCCAGGGGGATGCCGCTGCGGGCCAGGTCGAGGGCGGGGGCCACCAGTTCCGCCCAGGGGAGGGAACCGTGGCGCCGCCAGGCCAGATGCAGGGCGGCGAGGAGGCCCGGAACCGCCACCGATGCGGGACCCGCCCGCACGTCGATGCCGTCGCCGTAGGGCAGGTGCACTGCCCAGCAGTGGGGATCGCGGCCGAGCCGGTGGCCGCTCGGCACCATGTCGGCGCCATCGATGGTCTCGACCGGCCTCCCCGGCAGATCGAGCACGAGAAATCCCGACCCCGCCAGGGAGGCCATGAGGATCTCCGCCAGGGTCGCGGTGAGAGCCGCGGCCACGGCGATGTCCACGGCGTTGCCCCCCGCCCGGGCCATCGCCACTCCCGCCTCGGCGGTGTAGGGCGAATCGGCGGCGATCGCGGCGGCGGTGGGGGGTCGCATCGGGCGGCAGAACACGCCGGGGAAGGCATCAGCTTCGCGTCCGCCCGGTGGTGGCGGCCGCTCGCCAGGGCATACGCTCATGCCCCCGCAGGCCCGGCGATGCCCTTGCCCACCCTCCGCCGTCCCGATCCGGCAGGGACGGTGCGGCTCGCCGCCATCGTGTTCGCCGCGTCCACCCTGGCCCTGCAGTGGTGGCGGCTGCAGTCGCTCACCGCCTCCTACGACCAGGGCATCTTCCTCCAGATTCTCTGGAACGGACTCCATGGCCATCCCTTCGAGAGCACCCTTTCCTCGCAGCTCTCCACCAACGTGATCCATGCCGGGGAGCCTCCTTCGCTCGGCTATCACCGGCTCGGCCAGCACTTCACGCCGATCCTGGTGCTCTGGATGCCCCTCGTGGCCCTGTTGGGGGTCTGGGCTCTGCCCCTCGTCCAGGTGGGGGTGGTCACCGCCGCCGGCCTGGTGCTGCACCGCTTCGCCGCACGGCGGCTGGAGCCGTCGGCGGCCTGCCTGGTCACCCTGAGTTTCTACGGCGCCAATGCGGTGCTGGGCCCCACCCTGGGGAACTTCACCGACCTCGCCCAGCTGCCGCTGCTGGTGTTCCTGCTGCTGCTCGGCCTCGAGCGGCGGTCGTGGCCCGGCATCGTCCTTCCGGCTCTGCTGATTCCCCTCGTGCGGGAGGACACCGGGGTGGTGCTCGCCGGCATCGGGGTCTGGCTCGCCCTCCGGCCCCCGCGACGCCGGTGGCTGGGTCTGGCGCTGGTGGTGTGGGGCCTCGGCTGGGTGGCTCTCGTCACCAACGTGCTGATGCCCCTCTTCAGCGAGGACAACGCCCGCCGCTTCATGGTGGAGAACTTCGGGCAGTACATCGGAGAGCGGGAGCGGGCGAGCAGCCTCCAGGTGCTGTCGCTGCTGCTGCGCCAGCCGCTGCTGCTGCTGCGGGAGCTGGTCAGTCCGCCGGGGGAGACGCTGCTCTACCTGCTGGGACAGGGACTGCCGCTGATGTTCGTGCCCTACCTCGCTGTGGACACCTGGCTGCTGATGGGCCTGCCGTTGCTGGGGCTTCTGCTGGCCCAGGGCAGCAACAATCCCCTCTCGATCAACATCCGCTACACCTTTCTGGTGGTGCCCGGTCTGTTCGGGGGAGCCGTGCTGTGGTGGCAGCGGCACGCCGGCCTGTTCGGGTCACGCCGTCTGCGGCGTGTCTGGGCGGGCTGCATCCTGCTCTCGCTGCTGTTCACCCTCACCAGCAATCCGAACCGGAGCTTCTCCTTCCTGCTGCCGGACAGCATCGACCCGTGGGTCTACCGCAACCCCGTGGAGCAGTGGCGCCACGGGGTTGCCGCCCGCTCGCTGCTGCGAACGATCCCCGCCGAGGCGTCGGTGGCGGCCAGCACCCCCCTGGTGCCGCATCTGGCGGAACGGCAGGTGCTGGTGCGCTTCCCCCGCTCGATCGAATACCTCGACCGCCAGGGTCGCCGGCGGCGGGTGGAGTGGATCGCCGCCGATCTGGCCTGGATGCGCCGCTATGCGCCGGCCTTCCGGCGGGAGCGGGGGGAGCTGAAGGACAGC
Organism: uncultured Cyanobium sp.; assembly: GCA_964628165.1. Classification (GTDB taxonomy): domain Bacteria; phylum Cyanobacteriota; class Cyanobacteriia; order PCC-6307; family Cyanobiaceae; genus Cyanobium. Next base: position 7,358 of record CAZVPB010000064.1, on the reverse strand, counting down.
CGCGCGCTCCTCGCGGACCTGGAGGGGGAATACGGCGTGCAGGCCTTCGAGGATGGCGTGGTGCTGCTGCGGAGGGGAGCGGCCGACGAGCCCGGCCTCCGGACCGAGGTCGCGGCCTTCCTGGGCGCCGCCCCGGCGGATGCCTCCCGCTGAGGCTCAGACCATCCGGTCCGGCCGGACGCCCCGGTCGAACTCCTCGGCGCTCAGTTCCCCCAGCACCAGCGCCGCCTCCCGCAGGCTGAGCCGGTGGCGATGGGCATGGCGGGCGATGGCGCCGGCCCGGTCGTAGCCGATCACGGGGGTGAGGGCGGTCACGAGCATCAGGCTGCGGTCCAGCAGGTCGGCGATCCTCTCCTCGTCGACGCGGAGACCCTCCAGGCAATGCTCCCGGAAGCCGCTGCAGCCGCCGCGCAGCAGTTCGATGCTCTCCAGGAGGTTGCGGGCGAGCAGGGGCTTGAACACGTTGAGCTCGAAGTTGCCCTGGCTGGCCGCCATCTGCACGGCGGTGTTGTTCCCCATCACCTGCACGGCCACCATGGTCAGGCTCTCGCACTGGGTGGGGTTCACCTTCCCGGGCATGATGCTGGAGCCCGGCTCGTTCTCCGGCAGCACCAGCTCCCCCAGTCCGCAACGGGGACCGCTGGCGAGCCAGCGGATGTCGTTGGCGATCTTCATCAGGCTGCCCGCCAGCACCGTGAGGGCACCGTGCACCGCCGCCAGGGGCTCCTGGCCGGCCAGGGCCTGGAACTTGTCGGTGGCGCTGGTGAAGGGCACTCCGGTGCGTTCGGCCAGCAGGGCTGCCACTTCCCGGCCGAAGTCGGGCGGGGCATTGAGGCCGGTGCCCACCGCCGTTCCACCGATCGCCAGTTCGTGCAGCTGCGGCAGGGAGGCCTCGAGGGTGCGGCGGCCGAGCTCGAGCTGGGCGGCGTATCCCCCGAACTCCTGGCCCAGCCGCAGCGGCACGGCGTCCTGCAGGTGGGTGCGGCCGATCTTGATGACGTGGTGGAACCGCTCCTCCAGCCGGCGCAGGCAGCCGATCAGCTCCGCCAGGGCCGGAAACAGCTCCTGCCGGAGCTTCAGGGCCACCGCCACATGGAGGGCTGTGGGGAAGGTGTCATTGCTCGACTGGCTGAGGTTGACGTGGTCGTTGGGGTGGATCGGGTCCTTGCTGCCGGGCCGCCCGCCGGCGGTCTCGATCGCCCGGTTGGCGATCACCTCGTTGACGTTCATGTTGGTCTGGGTGCCCGAGCCCGTCTGCCACACCCTCAGGGGGAAGTGGTCGTCGAGCCGGCCGGCCGCCACCTCCGCCGCCGCCGCCGTGATCAGCCCGGCGCGGTGGGCATCGAGCCGGCCGGCGGCCACGTTGGCCTCGGCGCAGGCCGCCTTGAGCAGGCCGAAGGCGTGCACGACCTCGATCGGCATCGGCCCGCCATAGGGGAAGAAGTGCAGCGAGCGCTGCGTCTGGGCGCCCCAGTAGCGATCGGCGGGCACCGCGATCCCCCCGAGAGAGTCGAACTCCTCGCGGCAGGAGGAAGGGGAATCGGCCATCAGCGGCGGGTGGGGATCTCGGCGTTGAGTTCGTTCACCTCGACCGCGGCGGAGGAGCGGCGCTCCGGCGGCAGAGGAATGCCGGTGGCGCGGCTGAGGGCCATGTCGATCTGCCCCACGTCCACCTGGCCGGTGGCGTCGAAGGCCACCTTCCCGTCGCCGTCGACCACGACCACCTGGGGGATCTCCCCCTTCCAGTAGCGGGCCGGGTCGGTGGGACCCTGGTCCGGACGGTCCTGGAGGGGATCGGTGACCAGGGGGATGATCTCCACCGCGTTCCCCCAGGTGCGCTGCAGCTCCGACACCACGGGGGAGAACCGCTTGCTCACGGAGCTGTCATCGAGGTAGTACACCAGAACGCTGACGCGATCGGCCGCCAGGGCCTCGGCCAGGCTGCTGCGGGGGGGCACCAGGGAGCCGTTGCCCGCGTACAGGGCGAAGATGTTGCCGTCGTAGCGGTCGTTGTCGAGGCTGGCGGAAGCCGGAGCCGCAGCGAACAGGGGAGCGGCGAGCAGCAGCAGGGCCGCCAGCAGGCCGCCCAGACGACGGAACGGGAAGCCGGCGGTGAGGAGGCGGAACACGGACGGCGCGCGGGTCGGGCCATTGTGGCGTGGGCTCAGCCGCGCCCCATGCCCTGGGCGATGCCGCGGCCCACCAGTCCGATCGCCCTGCCCACGACGCGGGTCAGCACCAGCACGAGGAGGTTCCCCACCGCCCTGACGAGGCTCTGGAGCTGGGGGGCGATGGCATCGCGGGCCTCGAGGGCCAGGGTCACCGTCTGCTGAAGCCAGCCCTGCTGGCGGAGTTCGCGGTCCCGGGGCTCGGTGAGGTCCACCGTCTGGATCGCCCCGGGCTCCAGGCGGAAGAGCGGCCTGCGGCTCTCGTAGAGCTCGATCGGCCGCTCGATCCAGTTGAGCCAGCGCTGATGGGCGTTGAGCTGGTTGCGGAGCCGTTCGAGGTTGCGGGTCACCAGGAGCTCGGGACGCAGCAGGTAGCGGCGCAGCTCCGGCCAGGCCGCGGAGCAGGCGAGCACCTCGGCGCTGATCCGCTCGGCGCTGCGCACCAGCCAGTTGCTCAGCAGCAGTTCGATGAACAGCAGCGCCCGCGGGTCATCGGGCGCCAGCAGACGCCCATCGACGAGCAGCGGCCGCCCCTGAATGAGCGGCGCCAGCATCTGCAGCGGGTCGGGGAGTTCGGGATCCTCCCCCCTCAGGTCACTGTCGCTCAGGAGGGTCTCGGCCACCGGGCAGAGCTCGCCCTCCCGGGGAAGCTGCACGTAGGACCCCGCGAGCCGCCGCAGCGCCTCCTGCCGGAGTTCGATCTGGCGGTCGTTCCAGAGGCTGGCCAGCTGCTCGCCGCCGCAACCGCTGGAGGCCAGCTGTCGCCGCAGCTGGGCGAACTGTTCGAGCAGGGCCAGCAGCAGGTCCCGCCGCCGCTCCGGCAGCAGTCCCTCGAAGGCGAGGAGCCGCCCGCTGCGGTTCATCGGAGCCGTCAGTGAGGCCTGGCGCAGCCGCTCCTCCACGGCGTTCCACACGCCCTCGGCGTCCCGCTGACGCAGGGTGATCGCCACGGACGTCGTGCCGTCCGGTTGCGGCGCCGCTGCCGCAGCCATTCCATGGGTCCCGTGGCCCGGCTCGCTCCAGGCCATCGCGACCGGACCCCAGAGCCACACCAGCAGTGCCCGCGCCGCCCGGAGCTCACGTCTCCTTCCCTGCAGCACCAGCAGCGGCAGGAGACCCGCCGGCGGGGCGGCGAGGAGGTCGTCGAGCAGGGCGAGTTCGGCGTCGATCTGCTGCAGGCCGCTGATGAGCAGCCACTGGCCCAGCCCCATCGTGGGAACGGTCGTGGCTTCCCTCCGGCGGGAATCGACGGACCCGATCGCCAGCACCCTGCCGCCCTCGAGAAGGGTGGTGACGCCCTGGCGGAGTTCCTCGGCACCGGGCTCCTCCAGCAGGCCGTCCACCGGCAGTCCCATCAGGAAAGGGGGGAGGTAACGGTGGCTCCCGGGCAGCAGCAGGAGAAGGGGGGTTCCCGGCCACCGACGCCGCAGTCGATGCAGTTCCTCCTCCAGGGCAGCGGGCTCGGCCGGGGTGTTCAGGCTCCACACGATCAGCCGACACGGCCCCGCCACCTGCTCCGGAGCGGTGATCACCTCGGCCAGACGTGGGCTGCGCTCGATCCAGCCCGCCAGCTCGGAACGCCGATCGCCGTCGGCGAAGAGCAGCAGCGGCGGAGGGGATTCCTCCGGAACACGGCTCACGGGGCTAGGGGCCGGGGGACATCCAACCGTACCGGGCAAATCGTCATCACTCCAGTCAGTCGCGGACCGTCGCGGGATCAGGAACGGGGACGGCCGCTGAGGTGGAGGGTGTAGGACTCGATGGTGTAGCCGGTGTGCTGCTCGATCAGGAGCAGCAGATCCTCCGGCAGGTGGACGTCGAGATCCTGGATCTTGCCGGTGTCGAGGCAGGTGAGGTGGCTGTGGGGATCGGCCCGGTAGCCGTAGAGCCTGCCACTGGCACGGTCGAGGCATTCGATCACCCCGGCGGCCTGGAGGGCTTCGAGGTTCTGGTACACCGAGGTGTGGCCGATGTTCCGGCCCAGGTCGTTGAGCTTCTCGAAGATGTCGCGGGCGCTGAGATGACTCTTCTCGCTCCAGAGGAGGTCGAGAACCATGCGTCTCTGCCGGCTGAGACGCATGCCGAGCTCACGGCAGCGGCGGTAGACATCGTCCACCGAGCGCATCGGTTCCGGGGGGACTGCGGCGGCTCCATTGCCGAGCCCCGTCGGTCCGGACTCGATCATGGAGTCGCGGGAGAAGGGGGACACGGCCGCGGAAAGAGACACTTCAGTTATTTTCGTAAACCTCTTATAGGGCAGTCGTCGGGCGAACGACGAATCCAGCTCAGGCCAGGGGCAGGATGCCGGGGTCCTGGAGCCGTTCCGGTCCCACCGCCTCGAGGGCCTCGGCGAGATCCACGCTGCCGTCGTAGAGGGCCCTCCCCACGATCACTCCCGCCACGCCGAGCGGCTCGAGGGCCAGCAGACAGAGCAGATCCTCCAGCGACCCCACCCCGCCCGAGGCGATCACCGGCACGGGACTGGCCAGGGCCATCTGGCGCAGGGCCTCCAGGTTGGGACCCGCCAGGGTGCCATCGGTGGCGATGTCGGTGCTGATGATCGCCGCGATGCCGCAGGCCCCCAGTGACCGCGCCAGGTCGGTGGCCTCCAGGCCGCTGAGCTGCCGCCAGCCCCGCGTCGCCACCTTCCCGTCGCGGGCGTCGATGCCCACCGCGATCCGGCCGGGGTGGCGTTCCGCGAGTTCCCGCACCAGTTCCGGCCGCTCCACCGCCACCGTGCCGAGGATCACCCGGTCGAGGCCCGCCTCCAGCAGCTCCGCCGCCCTCCCGGCGCTGCGCACCCCCCCGCCGAGCTGCACAGGAATCGCCACCGCGGCGACGATCTCCCGGACGACGGCATCGTTGACGGGCTCCCCGGAGCGGGCCGCGTCGAGGTCGACGAGGTGGAGGCGGGACGCGCCCTGACCTTGCCAGGCCAGCGCCTGGGCCACCGGATCGTCGCCGAAGCGGCTGACGCGGTCGTAGTCCCCCTGGTGCAGCCGCACGCACTGACCTCCCAGCAGATCGATGGCGGGAATGACCTCCATGGGCGGCGGGGCGGGGCCTCCCATCCTCCCGCCCGGTGAGCGCTTGAATGGCGCCTTCGGAAACCGGCGGGAGGCGTGAGCCATGCGGATCCTGATGATGGGCGGGACCAGGTTCGTGGGCAGGCCCCTGGCCGCCCGCCTCTTCGAGGTGGGCCACGAGCTGACCCTCTTCACCCGCGGCAGGAATCCCGTGCCCGCGGGGGTGGAGCACCTGAAGGGGGACCGGAGCCGCGACGAGGATCTCGAGGTGCTCCGCGGCCGCAGCTTCGACGTGATCATCGACAGTTCGGGCCGCAGCCTCGAGGACAGCCGCAGGGTCGTCGAGCGCACCGGAGCGCCCCGGGAACGTTTCGTGTACGTGAGCTCGGCGGGTGTCTACGCCGACACCGAGCTGTGGCCGCTGGACGAGGACTCGCCCCTCGATCCCGCCAGCCGCCATGCCGGCAAGGCCGAGACGGAGGCCTGGCTGCGGCGGGAGGGAATTCCCTTCACCAGCTTCCGGCCCACCTACATCGTCGGGCCGGGCAACTACAACCCGGTGGAGAGCTGGTTCTTCGACCGGATCGTTCATGACCGGCCGGTGCCCCTGCCCGGCGACGGCAGCACAATCACCCAGATCGGCCATGTGAACGATCTGGCGGCCGCCATGGCCCGCTGCATCGAGGTGGAGGCCTCCACCAACCGCGTCTACAACTGCTCGGGGCTGAAGGGCGTGACCTTCCGGGGTCTGGTGGCGGCGGCGGCCCGCGCCTGCGGCCGCGATCCCGAACGGGTGCGGATCCGCAGCTTCGATCCCGCCGGCCTGGATCCGAAGGCGCGCAAGGCCTTTCCCCTCCGCCTCGCCCATTTCCTCACCAGCGTGGAGCGGGCCCAGCGGGAGCTGGCCTGGCAGCCCGTCTTCGACCTGGACGCCACCCTCGCCGACAGCTACGCCGGCGACTACGCCCTGCGGCCACCCAGCCAGCCCGACTTCAGCGGCGATGAGGCCCTGGCGGGCTGAACAGGTAACCACTGGCGGAAGCCAGCGCCAGCAGCAGAGACGGCCAGAAGATCCACCAGCCCGCCTGCCGCAGCACGTCCACCATCTCCGCCGCGCCCCAGCCGTCCGGCCAGAGCAGCAGCAGCAGGGAGAGGAACTGCAGCACCGTCTTGGCCTTGCCGCCGGCCGAGGCGGGACCGCCGCTGCCCTGGCCGGCCCGCCAGCCGGAAATCAGCAGTTCGCGGGCCAGCAGCAGCCACACCGCCCAGAGCGGCAGGCTCCCGGATGCCGCCAGCCACAGCAGAGGCGCGCTGATCAGGATCTTGTCGGTGAGGGGATCGAGGCGCGCCCCCCAGACCGAGCCGCCGCCGCCGCGGCGGGCCAGCCAGCCATCGGCCCAGTCACTGAGGCCGCCCAGCAGCAGCAGAACCCAGGCCAGCGCCGCCTGGCCTGCGCCCAGGGCGAGGATCAGGGGCAGGCCCAGCAGGGCGCGGCCGAGGGTGAGGCCATCGGCGAGACGCCGCAGGGTCTTCCCGTCGAGCTGTGGTTCCTGGAAGCGGACCATCCAGGCTTGTGGCGGCTGGGGCGCCCATTGTGAAGGCGGCGACGGCGCGGGCTCAGAATGCCCCCAACGCCTGTCCGCTGCCGCCGTGGTGCAAAAGCCCGTCTCCGCCGTGATGACCACTCCGGTGCTCAGCGTCAGCGTCGATACACCGCTGCAGGAGGCGGTGAAGCTGATGAGCGACCACCACATCAGCGGCCTGCCGGTGGTGGATGCCTCCGGTGCCCTGGTGGGGGAGCTGACGGAGCAGGATCTGATGGTGCGGGAGAGCGGCTTCCAGCCCGGCCCCTACGTGATGCTGCTGGACGCGGTGATCTACCTGCGCAATCCCCTCAGCTGGGAAAAGGAGGTGCATCAGGTGCTCGGCAGCACCGTGGGAGAGGTGATGGGCAGGCATCCCCACAGCTGCGAGGACTCCCTGAACCTGCCGGCGGCCGCGCGCCAGCTGCATGAGCGCGGCATCCAGCGGCTGTTCGTGCTCGACGGGCAGCGCCGCCCGGTGGGAGTGCTCACCCGCGGCGACGTGGTGCGCGCCCTGGCGGCGCAGGGATAGGCCGCCGTTCCCGCTGCCTCGCGGCCGGACCCTTCAGGGCCAGGGAACG
>CAZVPB010000063.1:0-11610 GCA_964628165.1 uncultured Cyanobium sp. | reverse complement strand
AGCGGTGATCTGCAACGGGTACTCACACCCCTGCGGCAGGCACTGGAGAGGATCGAACGCAAGGCCCAGCCCCTGCTGGTGAACCCTGCCCTGCTGGACGGCGAAGAAGGCCAGGATCTGCTCGATGTGATCTGCATGCAGTTCCTCGCGGCCGGGGAAGCCTTGAAACGCATCGAAAAGCTCCATCCCGGCCTTCTCGCCACCAACTTCCCCGACATCGACTGGAAGGGTGCCATGGGCTTCCGCGATGTGATCGCCCACCAGTACTTTGACGTGGATGCCGAGCAGGTGCTGCTGATCTGCCGGGAGGCCTTGCCAGAGATGCTGGCTGCGATCCGGTCCCTGGAAGAGCTCAATCGGCGACCCGCTGAACCGTAGGGCCCATCGACCTCCTACCGATCCCGGAGATCCGGGCGGAGCTTGCGGTTCCGCCCACGGGCCTTGGCCCACGGCGTGGACCCCAGAAACTGATCAACCCCTGATGGACGCCCCACCCGGAGGCTGGCTGCTGTTTGCCGATGGGCTCCGCTGCGTCGTGGCCCGCCGGCTGCAGATGCGTCTGGCGGAGATGGGCATCACCGGCAGCCTCGCCACCCCCTATGCCCATGGCGGCATCAGCCTGCTGGAATGCCTCACGCCGGTGCTGGAGGCCTCCGGAGGAACCGCCAGCAGCCCGCGGCTGCCATCACCGAGGTCAGCTGGAAGGGCATGCGCTGCATGCTCGAGGTCGGCGGGGAGGCTGGCGGCGTGAAGGCCGATCTGCGCCGTGATGGCGCTGCAGGACCCTCGGTGACCACCACTGCGACAGCCATCGACGAGGGCGGTTCCCCACGAAGGTCGGGACTAATGTTGTCGCATGGAAGGGGCCGGCGACGGAAGATGTGGTCGCAAGCCAGGTTTCGGTGCGGGATCTCAAGACCCATCTCTCCGAGTGGCTCGGCCGGGTGCAGGCCGGCGAGGTGGTGGAGGTCACCTCCCACCGCAGGCCTATCGCCCGGATCACGGCGGTGAAACCACAGGATCAGACCCCAACGAATCCGCTGCAGAAGGCGATCGATGCTGGCGTCGTCAGCTGGAATGGCCAGAAGCCCGACTTTCCACCTCCCGTCAAACTGAATGATGGTGGCCCACTGATCAGTGACATCGTGATTCAGGATCGAGGCTAGAAATCGTGATCCTGTATTGCGATACCTCAGCCCTGCTCAAGTTGTTCATCGACGAGGAAGGCACCGATGACATGCTCAAAGCACGCGCTGACTACAACGGTCTCGTGGTCTGCAGGATTACCTGGGCCGAGGCGATGGCCGCGTTCGCCCAGGCCAGATCACACTTCGTGCATTCCTGGCCCAACTTTGCGATCGCCGATCTCACCCAGCCACTGGTCGAAAAGGCCGGCGTGTATGCCGAGGCATTCGCTCTGCGCGGCTACGACAGCGTGCAACTGGCCGCAGCCCACAACCTGCATGAGCAGTTTGATCTTCCGCTGACGTTTGCCTGTTTCGACCGCCACCTCAACCAGGCTGCCCAGCTCCTTCAGCTGGAGGTGCTCCAGTGACGTACATGTCTACGATCACCAGCGAGATGGACCAGCTCGGCGATGGGCTTGCCGCGGCGGGTGATCACCACGGCTTCGCCGTCCTCCACCGCATCCAGAAGGCTGGAGAGCCGGGTCTTGGCTTCTGCCACCGTCACCTGCACAATGGCGATTGACCATCTGGATGACCAACGCTAGGTAAGCCAAGCAAGGCGGCCCGTCAGCACAGCACGGCCAGCGCCAGGAGGGTTCGACGCGCGGGCAAGAGGCGGGAAACGATCCATGCGCGACACGCTCCTAGCCCAAGGCTTCTGCGTAGCAGCAGGCCTGGATCGATCTGCTCGAGCAGAACCCGCCCTTCACCCATGACCTGGTGGCCCATCGCGATCTCGCACGCTTCACCGACTTCGCGGTGCAGATCCGCTGCGACGAGCAGGCCGATGCTGTCAGTTCCAGTCGCCATGCCGGTTGACCCAGCGAATCACCCAGAGATACCAGCAGGCGGCTAGGAAGAAAGCAGCTCCCGCCACAAACGCCTTCATCACAAGAAACACGACTGAAATCAACAATGAACCCAGGGCAAACAGCCAGGCCATGGTCTTGCTTGTGATCCCCAGCAGTCCGATGCGAACCAGCAGTGGCCATTGACTTCGTTCAATGGTCATCGGGTCTTCTGCAGATGCTTCCTGAGTCTGGCATCGCATCGCCACTGGAGTTCACACCTTTTCGCGGGCACCACCTCCGCAGGGAACTGGCGTCAGCGGAGGACCTGCGCTGCTCAGCCAATGGCTGCATGGGAGTGCGGCCATGATGTAGAAAGGAGGGGATGGGGTGAGAAGTCACTCTTTCCCGCTCCGCACGCCGCTATGGGCCTGCACGAAAGATCTGACATCGCATGAGGCAATAGTGACGATGCCGAATGGATCCAGGATCTTCGGCCTGCTGGTGGCGGCAGGGGGGCTCGGGCTGGCACCGGGCGCTGTCCGGGCCGCTCCCTACGGCACCTGGCTCTCCCAGCCTCAGATCTGGTTTTATCACTCCAGGCGGGCTCTGACCCAGATCATGGATCAGATCAGAGCCGATGATTACAAAGTTGTCTTTCTGGATGTACGCAAGGTGTCGGACACCGTTCAGCAGCAGGTGGCTGCGGAGGCCCGCAGGCAGGGGCTGATGCCGGTGGTGTGGGTGCAGTCTCCCCAGTATCGCTCGATGAGCGTTTCAGACCTGATCCATGAGGCCCGCCATGGCGATGGAATTCAGGTGGATGACCATTTCTTTGCCAATTACAGCTTGGCCGACTTCTACCGACTTCGACGCCAGTACGACAAGCCCATTTTCTGCAGCATTCAGCCCTTCCAGGCAGGGCTCCTTCCCCGTTCCGGCTGCAACCGGCTTGATGTGCAGTGCTATACAAGCCAGACGTTTCAACAGTGCCTCAGCCTGGCCGGCCGCCTTGGGGCCGTGGTGAGCCTGTCCACGGAGCGGACCCTGCATTATCGAACGGCCCTGGGCAGCAGGCCATTCAACACCTTTCTCTGGCCAGGATTAAGAGCCCGAACGCTCGAACGGCCCGGGTCGTCCAATCAGAACTGATCCGCGCCGACCGATCCATGAAAAAAGCCCCGGGGGTGTCCATTGGGAACATCCCGGGGCGGACTCAGCGGCAGGCCCCCCAGCGGTCTGCCGGGGTTGGCGGGCGGCTCAGTGGTTGTAGCTCTGACCCCGGTAGGTGAGCTGCCTGGTGTTCTCCTCCCTGGCCGGCTGGTCATGGTGGGCATCCACATAGGGCACACCGCGATAGGCCTTGGCCATCAGAAACTGAGCATCGTTGAGGTGCTCTTTCTTGAGGGTCTTGGCGCGGATCAGGTCGAGCACATTCAGGTGCTTGTCCTCGGCGCTTTGCTCAGCGCCGGCTGACTGAACCCGAGGCAACGTCGGCAGGGTCAGCTCCTTGCGGGTTGCCTGCTCCGTGGCGGGATGATCGTGATGAGCATCCACGTAGGGCACACCGCGATAGGCCTTGGCCATCAGAAACTGAGCATCGTTGAGGTGCTCTTTCTTGAGAATCTTGGCTCTGATCAGATCGAGAACGTTCATCGGTCTCTCCACAGTGCCCGCATCCCCGTTGCCTGAAGCGGGTCAGACTGCGTCCACCCGCATTCCCAGGTGGATCAACGTGGGTACAGGCTAGCGAGCCCCCGGCGCTTCCGTAGCAACCGCTACAGACGTTTACCAAGATCATCCGCTGCCCTTCGCAGCCGCGTGGCGTCTCCCGGCACGGATCGGCCTCCGCGCCAGCACCGCCAGCAGCAGCATTCCCGCCAGGGCAGCCAGCAGCAGCCCTGCCGCCGGCCCCCGCAGCGGCGCCAGCCCCAGCAGCGGCTTCAGGCCGGGAATGGCCTGCACCAGCAGCCACAACCCCACCGACAGGGCCACCCCGAGGCGTGTGATGCGACTGCGGGGCTCCCCATTGATCCAGACCAGCCCACCGCCCGCCAGGAGGAGCAGCGAGAGCACCAGGCTCCGGTGCATGCCGGTGGACAGCCCCGGCCAGAGACCGAGGATCAGCGCCACGAGGGTGAGCAGCCCGCCCTGCCGCAGGGCCCGGCGCCAGGTGGCCGCACCGAAGAGGGGCGCCTGCGGCGGCCGTGGTGGCTGCCGCATCTGACTCGCCCTGGCGGGAATCGCCTCGAACACGACGGTGCAGACCGGGTCGATCACCAGATGCAGCAGGGCGATGTGGATCGGCAGCAGCAGCATCGCCTGGGCCGGCAGCACCAGGGGCAGCAGGCTCAGGGCAGCGATCGGCAGATGGATCGCCAGCGTGTAACCGAGGGCCCGGTGGAGATTGGCCTCGATGCGGCGGCCCAGGGCGAGAGCCTCCACCAGGCTGGCGAAGTCGTCGTGGAGCAGCACCAGATCGGCCGACTCTCGGGCGACGGCGGTGCCGCGCCGCCCCATCGCCACCCCGATGTCGGCGGCCTTGAGGGCGGCGGCGTCATTGACGCCATCCCCGGTCATGGCCACCACCGCTCCGCCGGACTGCAGCGCCCGCACCAGCTGCAGCTTCTGCTGCGGCATCACCCGGGCGAACACGCTCACCTCGCCGAGGAGCGCCGCCACCTCCCCGGCGCCGAGGGCCTCCAGGTCGGAACCGCTGAACACCGGCCCACCTGGCAGCCCGGCCTGATCGGCGATGGACCGCGCCGTCTGCGGGGCATCACCGGTGATCATCACCACCCGCACTCCCGCCTCCCGGGCCCGGGCGATCGCCGCCGGCACCTCCGGCCGCAGCGGATCGGCCAGGCCCACCAGACCCACCGGTTCGAAGAGAAAGTCGTGGACATCGGCTGGAGGGTCCTCCGGCCGATCCCCCGCCAGCTGGGGATGCAGCGGCGCTCCCTCCAGCCCCCGCGCCACCGCCAGCACCCGCAGTCCCTGGCTCGCCATGTCCTCGGCGGCCCTCAGGAACGAGGCGGAGGCGGCGCTCTCGAGGTGGCAGAGATCCGCCACGGCCTCCGGCGCCCCCTTGGCGGCGATGTGGGACTGCCCGCCGGCATCGCACCAGAGCCGGGAGAAGACCAGCAGGTCGCTCTGCAGCGGATACTCCCGCTGCAGCGGCCAGTCGGGGTGGAAATGCTCGCTGTGGTGGAGCTCCTCGGCCGCCAGCCGCTGGATCGCCTGCTCCATCGCATCCACCGGATCGTCCCGGCTGGCGAGCAGGGTCAGTTCCATCAGAAGATGCCACGGCTCCTCCAGGGGCTCGCCGCTGCGCCAGCGGCGGCGGGCCGGCCAGCTCAGCAGCTGCCGCACCGCCATGCGGTTCTGGGTGAGGGTGCCGGTCTTGTCGACCGCCAGCACGGTGGCACTGCCCAGGCTCTCCACCGCCGCCGGCCAGCGGGCCAGCACGCCGATGCGGGCGAGCCGCAGTGCCCCCAGGGCCAGGAACAGCGCCAGCACCACCGGGATCTCGTTGGGCAGGAGCGCCAGCGCCAGGGCCAGGGCCGCCAGCACCGAACCGGTCCAGTCGCCGCTCAGGCTTCCCTGCACCAGGGCCAGCAGGCTGCAGAGGGCCAGGGCCGCCACGCTGAGGCGGGCGGTGAGCCTGCGGGTCTGGATCTGCAGGGGTGTGGGAGGGGGCTCGACCGTCGCGAGGCTGCGGCCCAGCCGACCGAGCTCCGTGTCCTCCCCCACCGCCACCACTTCCGCCGTCCCCCGCCCGCTCGCCACCAGGGACCCCGCCAGCAGCAGCTCGCCCGGCTTCTGGCGCGCGACCGGCAGAGACTCGCCGGTGAGCAGGGATTCATCCAGCCACAGCCCCAGGCCCTCCAGGAGCCGGGCATCCGCCGCGACCCGGTCCCCCTCCTCCAGCCGCAGGCGATCGCCGGTGCGCACCTGCTCGGGCGCCAGCTCCATCTCCACCCCGTTGCGCCGCACCCGCGCCCGCGGCGCAGACAGACGGGCCAGTTCGGCGAGGGCCCTGCGGCTGCGCCGCTGCTGCAGAGCATCCAGCAGGGAGATGCCCGCCACGAACACCAGCAGGATGGCGGCCTCCTGCGGTTCGCCGATCAGGCCGTAGAGGAGGGCGCAGGCCAGCAGCAGCAGGTTGGTGGGCTCCAGCAGTGCCATCCCCTCTCCGCGGCATGGAACGCCCCCCTTAGTGTGCAAAGGCAGGTGCAATGGACACGATGCCGAACCGACTCCACCGCCCCCTCGCCCTGGTGGGCGCCCTGGCGGCCGCCGCATCCCTGACCCTTGCCGCCTGCTCACCCAGCGAACGGGAAGCGGCGCGCCAGACCGGCGAAGCGATGGGCGAGACCGCCAAGGACGTCGCCTCCGGCACCGGCGAAGCCGCCATGGACGCGGCCACCGCCACCGGACAGGCGGCTCTGAGCCAGGCGGTGAATCCCGTGCTCGACCTCCTCAAGAAGGCGAAAACCCAGGTGAAGGAAGGGGACATGGCCGAGGCGAGCACCACCATGAACGGCTTCAGCACCCTTTGGATCACCGCAGGACCGGTGATCCAGCCCCTCGCCGGTGACAAGTGGCCCATGATCGATGCGGCGGCCAAGAAGGTGCTCACCACCTTCGACAACGGCACTCCCCCCGACCGCGAGACGGCCGTCGCCTCGATCTCCGGCCTGATGAACCCCTTGAGCGCTCTCCTCAAGAACTGAGGAGCGACGAGGAGGCCTCCCCTTCGGTCGCTGGATTCCCGGTCGCTTGAGCTACCCCGACATCGCCGACTATGGCCTGATCGGCAACGGTGCCACCGCCGCGCTGATCAGCAGGGAAGGGTCGATCGACTGGCTGTGTCTGCCCTGGCTTGACTCCCCCTCCGTCTTCGCGGCGGTCCTCGACGACCGCCGCGGCGGCCGCTTCTCGATCCGCCCCGACGGGGAGTTCGATGCGGTGCAGCGCTATGTGGAGGGCAGCAACGTGCTGTCCACCAAGTTCCGCACCCGCTGCGGCGAGGTGGAGCTGCTCGACTTCCTGCCGAAGCCCTGTTCCGGCCCCGACCCCGGCCTGCAGGGGCTGGTTCTGCGGCGGTTGCGCGGCATCGGCGGCAGGGTGGAGATGTCGCTCGATTGCTCGCCGCGCTTCGACTACGGCCGCGGCACACCGCACTGGAGCCGGCAGCGGGACGGCTGGCTCGCCCGCGCCGGGGAGGAGGCCCTGCGGCTCTTCGCCAGTCAGGAACTCCACTGGGAGCAGGAGCGGACCAGCGTCTGCCTCCATACGGGCGAGACGATCTGGATCGGACTGGCCCACGGGGAGCACGGGCCTCTGCCCGATGCCGCTGGGATGGAGTCGCTTCTGGGCTGCACGCTGCAGTACTGGAGGGAATGGCTGGCGGCCCAGGAGACGGGAAAGTATCCCCAGGGCGGGTTCTGGCAACCCTCCCTGGACAGGGCGGCGCTGGCGCTGAAGCTGCTGCAGAACGAGCGCACCGGGGCCATCGCCGCCGCCGCCAGCTGCTCCCTGCCCACCATCATCCATGGGGAGCGCAACTGGGACTATCGATTCAGCTGGATCCGGGACACCAGCATGACGCTGAATGTGCTGTTCGAGCTGGGCCACGCCCGGGAGGTGGAACTCTATTTCGACTGGCTGCGGGAGGTGCTGCGCTGCGAAGCCCCCGATCAGTTGCGGATTCTCTATCGCCTGCGGGAGGCGGTGCCACCGGAACAGGAGCAGGAGCTGCCCCATCTCGATGGGCACAAGGGATCACGACCGGTGAGGATCGGCCAGTACAACGGCGATCAGAAACAGCACGACATCTATGGAGAACTGCTTGAGCTGGTCTTCTCGATGTCGCGCATCACCGGCAAGATCAATCTTGATCTCTGGCAGGACGTGCGCAGGATCGTGGATCACGTGGCCGACATCTGGCGTCAGAAGGATCATGGGATCTGGGAACTGCGCACCGGCCCCCATCACGTCACCCATTCGAAGCTGATGTGCTGGGTGGCCCTCGACCGGGGCATCAAGATCGCCCAGCACTACGGCTTTCCTGCTCCGCTGGAACGATGGACCCGGGAAATGCAGGCGCTCCGCCAGGACATCCTGGAGCGGGGCTACAGCCAACAGGTCGAAAGCTTCACCCAGCATTACGACACCGAGGCGATCGACGCCTCCCTCCTGCGGATTCCCCTGGTGGGCTTCCTGCCGGTGGATGATCCGCGGGTGAGGGGCACCATCGCCGCGGTGGAGCGGGAGTTGCGGCACGACGCGATGATCCTCCGCTACACCGCCCAGGATGGTCTCCAGGGTCAGGAACATGGGTTCCTGATCTGCCTTTTCTGGTATCTGCGCTGTCTGCTGCGCCAGGGCCGGCTCGAGGAGGTGGAGAATCATCTTCGCTGGATGCCACGCATCAGCAACCATCTCGGTCTCCTGGGCGAGCAGTACGACCCCCGGTTCCAGCAGATCACCGGCAACATCCCCCAGGCCTATTCCCATATCGGCCACGTGCAGACGATCCTGGAATGGATCGAGTGCCGCAGGCCCGCCACCCCCACCCCCAGACCCTCCGCGACTGACAGAATTCGACTGCTGCTGCGTCCCCAGACCCTCAACCACGGAGCCGAAGCGCCCGACTCCACACCTGCGGAGATGACGGATTCCGAAACAGAACCGGATGCCGCAATCAAGGAGATCGCCAACCTGCTGCGGGCTCAGTATTACGACGCCCACGCCCAGCGGGTGAACTACAATCTCATCGGTGGCTCCCAAGCCCATGACCGTCTGGTGGCCGCCACGGCCCATCTGCGTGAGTTCGATCCCTCCCAGCTGAAGGGTGATGAGCGCAAGATCGCCTTCTGGCTCAACCTCTTCAACACCCTCGTGATCCATGGGGTGATCGCCTTCGGAGTCCGCGATTCCGTCAAGGAAGTTCCCTTCTTCTTCGACCGTGCCCAGTACCGCGTGGGGGAATTCAGCTATACCCTCAGCGACATCGAGCACGGAATTCTGCGGGGCAACGCCCGGCCGCCCTGGCGCCTCGCTCCTCCCTTCGGTGCCGGAGACCCGAGGCTGGCGCACTGCGTGGAGAACCGGGAGCCGCGCATCCACTTCGCCCTGGTGTGCGCCAGCCGCTCCTGCCCGCCGATCGGGGTCTACGAGGAGTCCCGGATCGAATCCCAGCTGGCCACCGCCGCCCGGGTGTTCATCAATGCCACCACCAGCTTCGACAGCGGAAAGCAGGAGCTGACCGTCTCGCAGGTGTTCGACTGGTACCGGCGGGATTTCCGGCGCAGCCGTGTGGAGCTGATCCGCTACATCGCCGATCATCTCTACGAGGAGGGCGCCCGCGAGCGGGTCCGGAACCGGGCCGAGCGTCTGCAGCTGGTCTACCGCCCCTACGACTGGCGTCTGAACCGATGAGGCGGGTGCCGGATCGGGTCGTGCGGTTCGGCAGGGAGGTGTGCGGCGAGCCCACCCTTGCCGAACGGCGGGAGTGGCTCGTCACCAACGGCCTCGGCAGCGTGGCCTGCGGCACGGTCGGCGGCGCCCCCACCCGCAGCTACCACGGCTTCCTCGTGGCCGCGCTGCAGCCGCCCGTCGATCGCACCCTGCTGGTGGCACCGCTGCAGGAACGGGCACACCTCGAGGGACACGGCTATCCCCTCACGGGACTCCACACCGAATCGTTTCATCTGGAGGGAACCATCCCCTGCTGGACCTTCGCGCTGGCGGACCGGCTCCTCGAGAAGCGCATCTTCATGCCTGACGGGGTGCAGGCCAGCTACGCCCACTACCGCCTGGTGCGCGGCGAGGCGCCGCTGCGGCTCGAGATCGGGGTGCCGGTCCAGTACCGCAGCCATCACGGCGGACCGCGGCCGCGGTTGCGGAGCGAGGCGGTCGCCTCGGGGGTGCGGATCCACCCCCACGCCGGCGGCAGTTTCCAGGTGCTCTCCTCCGGGGGCCGCTGGTCGGTGCCCTCCATGCCGCAATGGCGGGAGGAGATCCACCTGGCCCGCGAGGCGGAACGGGGACTGGCCTGCCGCGACGCCCACCTGGAGGCGGCCACGGTTCAGATCGACCTGAGCCCGGGAGAGCCCTGCTTCACCCTGGTGGCCACCACCGCCGCCGGCGTCTGTCTGGATGGCGAGAGGGTGCTGGCGGAGCGGATCGAGACCGAGGAGAGGCTGCTGGAGCGATGGCGCCGGGCCAGGCCGGCGGTGGCGGCCGCCGCCCCGCCATGGATCCGGCAGCTGGTGCTGGCGGCGGACCAGTTCCTGGTGCAGCGGCCCATGGCCGGCGAAGCTCCGGCCTCCGGAAGGTCGGTCATCGCCGGCTATCCCTGGTTCGATGACTGGGGCCGGGACACGATGATCGCCCTGCCGGGGCTCACGCTGACCACCGGCCGCGGCAGGGAGGCCGCCGCGATCCTGCGCACCTACGCGGCCCACCTGGACCGGGGCATGCTCCCCAACCGATTCCCCGGCGGGGGGCGGCGTCCCGATCCCCGGCACGACTACAACACCGTGGACGCGGCACTGTGGTTCTTCCAGGCCGTGCGGGCCGTGGTGCTCGAGGACGACCGCGACGATCTGCTGCGGGATCTCTATCCCCGCCTTGCCGGAATCGTGGCGCACCACCGCGACGGCAGCCGCTGCGGCATCGGCATGGATCCCCGCGACGGCCTGTTGCGGGCGGGCGAGGGCGACTCCCAGCTCACCTGGATGGATGCCCGCTATGACGGCCGCAGCGTCACCCCCCGGATCGGCAAGCCGGTGGAGGTGAACGCCCTCTGGCACGGCGCCCTTGCCGCCATGGCGGAGTTCGCCGCGCGGCTCGGCGAGGACCCGGCTCCGTTTCGCGCCATGGCCGAACGGACCCGGCAGGGCTTCGCCCGTTTCTGGTGCGAGGCGCGGGGCCACTGCTTCGACGTGCTGGACGGTCCTGACGGCGGCGGCGACGCCAGCCTCCGGCCCAACCAGCTGCTGGCCCTGAGCCTTCCCCACCGCCTCCTGCCCCCCCACCAGGAACGCAGCCTCCTGCGCCACTGCGCCCGGCACCTGCTCACCAGCCACGGCCTCCGCAGCCTCGACCCGCGCGATCCCCGCTACCGCGGCCGCTGCGCCGGCAACCGGGCCGAGCGCGACGAGGCCTACCACCAGGGGACGGTATGGGCCTGGTGGCTGGGTCCCTTCGCCCTCGCCCATGGGCGGGTCCACGGCGATCCGGAAGGCGCCCTCTCCTTTCTCGAACCCTTCGCCCATCACCTGCGGACGGCAGGGCTGGGGAGCATCAGCGAGATCTTCGACGGCGACGCCCCCCATGCCCCGCGGGGCTGCATCGCCCAGGCCTGGTCCGTGGCGGAGGTGCTGCGGGCCTGGACGGAGCTGCACCGGCTGCGGGCAGGCGGCTGACCCCCCCGGGCGGGGGCGGGCTCAGACCTGGCGCCACACGGCCAGGAGCCGGCCCTGGATCTCCACCTGGTCCGCCGGCAGGTCGATCGGCTCATAGGCGGGATTGGCGGCCTCCAGCCGCACCCGGGCCCCCTGGCGGTGGAAGTGCTTGAGGGTGGTGCCGCTGCCGGGCACCAGGGCGCTCACGATCGTGCCCGG
>CAZVPB010000062.1:0-11680 GCA_964628165.1 uncultured Cyanobium sp. | reverse complement strand
GCCAACTACGCCCAGCTGCGCAAGGTGCTCTGCCTCGATGCCCGCAGCATGGAGGATGCCTTCGCCAGCGGCACGGAGGAGGAGGACCGCCCCCACGCCGCCTGACGGATGGTCCTCCGGGACACTGCCGCTTCCCCTGCAGACCTAGTTTCGGGAGGTACCGGCAGCAAGCGATGACCGCCAGCAACGCCGCGGAGCTCTACCGGCGCATCAGCGCCGATCCCGCCCTCACCCAGTCCCTCTTCCGCCAGGCGCTGCAGGATCCGGCCGGCGCCCTCGAGCGCATCGTCGGCATCGGCACGGAGCAGGGACTGCCGGTCACCGTGGCGGAGGTGAAGGCCCACATCGGCGATCTCGACGACGAGGCCACCAAGCAGTGGCTGATCAAGGCACGGGGCGGTCTCTGATCGCCCCCCTTCAGGCGGACCCGGCCGGGATCAGGTGGAGGCGGTGTTCCCCGCAGCGGCGGGCCGCGTTCCCTGCTCCCGGGGCGGGCGGGGAGGCCGCTGATCGGCTCCGCCCCCCTGGGCCCAGCTGAAGAAGAGCCAGTAGCTCACGAGCGCCAGACCCGCCGCCACGACCAGGGCGGCCACCTGTTCGAGGCGCTTGATCATCGGCCGGACGACGCGCGGAAGAGGACTCCTGGCAGTCTGCCCCAGGGTCCTGCACCGCCACGCTCGAGGGTACGAAGCGAGAGGATATGGGCACCCTCCCAGAAGCCCGTTTCGTGCTGCGCCTCGAACGCATCGGCAAGATCTACCCCACCGGAGAGGTGCTGCGGGATGTGAGCTGGGAGGTGAAGCGCGGTGACCGGATCGGCCTGGTGGGGGTCAACGGCGCAGGGAAGACCACGCAGCTGAGGATTCTCGCCGGGCTGGAGGAGCCCACCAGCGGCGAGGTGATCCGGGAAGGGGAGGTGAAGGTCGCCTATCTGCGCCAGGAGTTCGACGTCGATCCCCGCCGCACGGTTCGGGAGGAACTGTTCGGCGCCTTCGGAGAGGCCGCCGCGGTGCTCGAACGGCAGCGGGCCGTGGAGGAGGAGATGACGGGCGAGCGGGCCGCCGCCGATCCCCACCACCTCCAGGTTCTCATCGAGGAACTCGGTCATCTGCAGAGCCGTTTCGAGGCCCTGCACGGCTACGAGCTCGATGCCCGCATCGATCGGCTTCTGCCTGCGATCGGCTTTGCCCCGGAACAGGCCGAACGCCCCGTGGGCGAGGTCTCCGGCGGATGGCAGATGCGGGTGGCCCTGGGGAAGATCCTGCTCCAGGAACCCGATCTGCTGCTTCTCGACGAGCCCACCAACCATCTCGACATCGAGGCGATCCAGTGGCTGGAGCAATACCTGCTCGGCCTCGATGCGGCGATGGTGGTGATCAGCCACGACCGCGCCTTCCTCGATCGGCTCTGCAACCGCATCGTGGAGACGGAGCGGGGGGTGGCCCGCACCTACCTGGGGAACTACAGCGACCATCTGAACCAGAAGAGCCTGGAGCAGGAGGCCGCACGCGCCGCCTTCGAACGTCAGGAGAAGGAACTGCAGGCGCAGCAGGCCTTCGTCG
Organism: uncultured Cyanobium sp.; assembly: GCA_964628165.1. GTDB lineage: Bacteria > Cyanobacteriota > Cyanobacteriia > PCC-6307 > Cyanobiaceae > Cyanobium. Next base: position 10,118 of record CAZVPB010000062.1, on the reverse strand, counting down.
ATCGCTTCCGGGCCAGTGCCACCCGCAGCACCCAGGCGAAGAGCCGCGAGAAGCAGCTGCAGCGGATCGAACGGATCGAAGCTCCCGAGGCCACCGCCAAGGGGCCGCGGTTCCGGTTCCCCCCCTCTCCCCGCTCTGGCCGGCAGGTGGCCGTGATCGAGGACCTCAGCCATGCCTACGGGGATCAGCTGCTGTTTCTGGGAGCCTCCCTGGAGGTGGAGCGGGGCGATCGCCTCGCCTTCCTCGGGCCGAACGGGGCCGGCAAGTCGACCCTGCTGAGGCTTCTGATGGGGCTGGAGTCGCCGCTGGAGGGAGAAGCCCGGCTGGGGGCGCACAACGTCGTTCCCGGCTACTTCGAGCAGAACCAGGCGGAGGCGCTCGACCTCGGGAAAACCGTGATCGACACGCTCTTCGAGGCCGCACCGGACTGGACCCAGACCGAGGTGCGCTCGCTCCTGGGCTGTTTCGGCTTCAGCAACGACGCCGTGTTCAAGACGGCAGGCAGTCTCAGCGGCGGCGAGAAGTCACGCCTTGCTCTGGCCCAGATGCTGCTGCGTCCCACCAATCTGCTGCTGCTGGACGAACCCACCAACCATCTCGACATTCCCGCCAAACAGACCCTCGAGCAGGCCCTGCTCAGCTATGGCGGGGCGGTGATGCTGGTGTGCCACGACCGCGACTTCATCTCCCGCGTGGCGAATCGGATCGTGGAACTCCGCGACGGAGAACTGATCCTCTACCGCGGCGATTACGCCTACTACACCGAAAGGAAGCGCCTCGAGAGGGAGCAGGCCCTCGAAGAGGAGCACGAACGGGAACGGCAGGCCCGCAGGGAGGCCTCGAAACGGAAACAGCGGGAGAAGGCGGCGGCGCGAAAGCAGCGGATACACAACTTCACCGAGGCCTAGGCAAGAGAGCTCATTTCGCTGGTGCCCCTCGGCCATGTGTGCATAGGCTGACAACAGAGTTTTTCGGAGCAGAACCGATGGGTTTCGCGAACGCAGCGGCGGGCCAGTGGCCGATGGAGGGACTGGAGGGAACCGGCAGCGGCGTCCACGCCCCGGCGGCCACCCTGCCCACCACCGCATCCAACCAGACCTGGGATGCGATGGAGACGTACTTCGAATGCATCACCACTTGCTCCCTCGAGGACGGGGAGTGCATCACCCGTTGCGTGGAGATCCTGCGGGAGAGCGGCTGAGGCGACCGGACGGGGGGCCGGAACCGATTCCGTCCCACATCGGGGCGCCATGTCGCAACGGCTACGGGGGCATTTGAAACACTTCGTAGCCTTGCCCGCGTCCAGGCACCCCCTCAGCAGTCCATGTCCGACCCCCTCACCCTCAGTCTTGGTCAGAAGTTCGAGTTGGAGAGGATGAGCCGGGTCATCGACGCCACCGTCGACACCCGTGCTCTCCAGGGCCTGGCCAAGCAGCTGCTGCAGGCCTGGCAGAGTCAGAAGGCCGCCACCCAGTGGGTGATGAGGCAGCAACTGGACGCCGCTCCCCGGATCGCCACCAGCCTGGCCAGGGACGAGGCTTTCCTCGATGGGCTCCGTCCGGATTCGGCCGAGGGAGGCGAGGCCGCACTGTGAATCAGCGCGGCCAGGCGCCCCCCATCTCGCCCGGCACCACGCTGATCTGAATCTCAGCCCCGCCGCGGTTGATGCGCAGCGGCAGGGGATTCCCCACACCAGCCTGCTCCACTGCCGTGATCACTTCCTCGGGCCCCTCCACCCTGCGGCCCGAGGCACCCACGATCACGTCGCCACGACGGATTCCGGCCCGTTCGGCGGGACCGCTGGGAAGGATCGACGCCACCACCGCCCCAGCCCGCAGACCGATCGGATTGGGCTGCCGCACGCGGTCGAGACCGACGCCGATCATCGGATGGCTCACCTTTCCCGTGCGGACCAGCTGATCGGCGATGCGCCGGGCCCGGTTGATGGGGATCGCGAACCCCAGACCGGCCCCCGGTCCGGAGCGCACCAGTGTGTTGATGCCGATGACCTCGCCGTCGGCGTTGAGCAGCGGCCCACCTGAATTGCCGGGATTGATCGCGGCATCGGTCTGGATCAGATCCAGCCGCTTGTCGGTGATCCCGAGGGAGCTGGCATTGCGGTTCAGGCTGCTCACGATGCCGAGCGTCACGGTGTTGTCCAGCCCGAACGGGTTTCCCACCGCGATGGCCCAGTCCCCCACCTCCACTGCCTCGGAGTTTCCGAGGGGCGCCACCGGCCACGGACCGGCGTCGTTGATCCTCACCACCGCCAGATCGGTGAGGTCGTCGATGCCCACCACCGTCCCCTCCACCCGTTTCCCGTCGGCGAGGCCCACCACCACGCGGTCCGTGCGTTCCACCACATGGGCGTTGGTGAGGATCAACCCGTCCGCCTGGAAGATCACTCCGCTGCCCTGGCCCCGCTCCGTCCGGCGGGAGGGAGCCTGACGGGGCATGGGGAGGCCGAAGAACTGCCGGAAGAAGGGATCGTTGAGCATGCCCCCCGGGATCCCTCCGCCACCCGGAACAAGCACGGTGCGCTCCGTGTCGATCGTGACGACGGCCGGTCCGGCTCTGCGGATCGCGGCGGCCACGAAGGACTCACGGGTGAGTGCTGCCGCGGCCGGGGAACGGCGCGTCTGGGCCAGGGACCGCGGCGTTGCCGGGACCGCCGCGACGAGAAGCGCCGCGGTCGCCAGGCCGGCGACACCCTTGGAGATGGCGCGTGGAGAACGCATCGCGAATCTGGAATCGGAGATGAACGCTAGGCACATCGATCGGGCCGGGAAAGGGAGGCAATCCGCCCGCAGCCCCTATGGTGGGTAAAGATTCGTGAATAGCCATGGACGGCAGCCGCCTGCTCCTTGCCTTTCTGGCCTTCGGAGCCGCATGCACCACCCTCTGGGCCTGGATGGTGGCGAACTCCGGATCCATGCGGGGCAGGTCATGATGGGGTTTCCGCCAAGTGCGTCCCACCCGCGGCAGCGGTGCCTTGATGACGTCCCTCCTCCCCGAGATCTTCCCCTTCCTCTACGGCCTCTGCTTCCTTCTCCTGCTCTGGCAGGCCTTTCGGGTGATGGGCCAGGGATTCCGGGCGGCACGGAGCAATGGCGGGGGCGGGCCCCGGGCTGAGGCCGCCGGCGGACCAGCGGATCGCACCGGCCAGCTCACCGTCCATCCCGAACTCCTCGATGCCGACGGCCAGCTGACCCGCGAGGATCTGCTCACCGTCCGGTTCGGCGGGGACAACGAGCAGTCCGCCTCTTCCGGCGATCCGGCCTGAGATTCTCCCCCGGCTTCACCCTCCTGAATAGGCTCGGTTCTGCGAACAGGAGAGGTCGCCGTTGGACCCGAGGACAAGGATCGTGGCCGCCGTGCTCGGCGGCATCAAGCTGCCACCCCGCTTTCGGCTGAAACTGGTGAAAGAGGATCCGGTGCGGCTGGAGTTGAGCCTCACCCCGGCCTACGGCAAGGATCCCATTCTCGTGGGAATCGTCGAGTCGCAGGATCTGGTGGCCAGGCGGGACCGGGAAGGTCGCATCCCCCGGGATCTCCAGGGAACCTGGGACTGGACCGTGCGCCACGGCAAGGTGAGCACGGGCGGCTGGAACCCCTACCTCAAGGAAGCCCTGCAGACGATGTTCGAGACGGGACTTCCCGCGATCGTCTACGAGGAGAGCACCGGCGAGACCTACCACCCCGTCGACGGGGTCCGTCACGTTCGCTGATCCGCCGCTGAGCGAAGCCCTCCCGATCGAGGCCCACCTGGATGGGATCGTCTCGGCCCTCGAGCCGGGAGCCACCCTGCTGCTGCAGGCCCCGCCGGGGGCCGGGAAAACCACGCGGGTGCCCCTGGCCCTGCTCCACCACCTTGCTCCCGGCGAGCGCCTGCTGCTGCTGGAGCCGCGGCGGCTGGCGGCCCGTGCCGCCGCCCAGCGGCTCGCAGGGGAAATGGGGGAAGCGGTGGGCCACACCGTGGGTTACAGCGTGCGCCTCGAGTCGCGCACCTCCGCCGCCACGCGGCTCGAGGTGGTCACCAACGGCCTGTTCCTGCGTCGTCTGCAGGCGGACCCGGCGCTGGAGGGGGTGGGCGGCGTGATCTTCGACGAATTCCACGAGCGCGGGGCCGAGGCCGACCTCGCTCTGGCCCTGGTGCGGCAGGCCCGTGAACTGCTGCGGCCCGACCTCCGGCTGCTGGTGATGTCGGCCACCCTCGATCTCGAGCCCCTGGCCGAGGGGCTCGAGGGGGCCCGGGTGATCACCTGCGAGGGCAGACTGCATCCGGTGCAGGTCCACCATCAGCCGCCCCGGGAAGGGGAGAGGCTGGAGCGGGCGGTGTGCCGGGCTCTCGAGTCCTTCTGGCTGCCGGAACAGGGCAGCGGCCACACCGCCCTGGTGTTCCTGCCGGGACGGCGGGAGATCCGCCGTGTCCAGGCCACGATCACCGCCACGTCCTGGGGGCGGGAGATCGAATGCACCCCTCTCCACGGCGATCTGCCCCTGCCGGCCCAGGCCAGGGCCATCGCGCCTCCCCGCCACCGCGCCGGCAAGGTCGTGCTCGCCACGTCCATCGCCGAGAGCTCCCTCACGATCGAGGCGGTGCGGCTGGTGATCGACAGCGGCCTGAGCCGCCGCAGCCGCTTCGATCCCTCCACCGGCATGGAGACCCTCCAGACACTGACCGCCAGCCGGGCCAGTGCGGAGCAGCGACGCGGCAGGGCCGGTCGCCAGGGGCCCGGACAGTGCGTCCGGCTCTGGACAGCCGCCTCCCATCCGAGACGCCCCGGCTTCGATCCCGCCGGGATCGAGGAAGCGGATCCGCTGCCGATCGCCCTGCAGCTGGCGGCCTGGGGCAGCACCCATGGGGAGGAACTGAGCTGGCTGACACCACCGCCACCGCAGGCCCTGCGGCAGGCGCGGGATCTGCTCCGGCAGCTCGGCGCCCTCGACCGCAACGGCACGATCACCCCCCACGGGCGCTCCATGGCCCTCCTCGGGGTGCACCCCCGGCTCGCCCACATGCTGCTGCTGGCGGAATCGGTACGGCTGCTGCCGCTGGCCTGCAGCCTGGCGGTGCTGCTCAGCGAGCGGGATCCGCTGCCGCTGCAGGAGGCGGGGTGCGATCTGATGCGGAGGGTGGAATGGCTGGAAGCCGGCGGGCACCAGGAGGAGCCGCGCCGGCGGCTGCTCCGTCTTCGGGATCGCCTCCTGCTTCAGGTGCGGGCGTGCCGCCATGGGCATTCCCCTAGGGGCACGCCCGCCGGGCCGGAGACACCGCGGTCGGCTTCGGTGGAGGACCATGCGGCCCAGCTGCTGGGCTGGGCCTACCCGGAGCGGCTCGCCCTGCGGCGGGGAAACGCCGGATCCTTTCTGCTGCGGGGCGGCCGGGGGGCAAGGCTGCCGGCCTGCGATCCTCTCGCCCGCGAGCCTTCGCTGGCCATTGCCCACCTCGACGGCGAAGGCGGGGAGGCGAGGGTGCTGCTGGCGGTGCGGCTGAGCGGGGAGGTGCTCGATCGGCTGGCCGACGGGGAGGCCGTCTGGAGCGAGGCGATCCACTGGGACCCGGCAGGCGAACGGGTGCGGGCCGAACGAAACCTGCGACTGGATGCCCTCGTGCTGCGCCGTCAGCCCTGCGCCGACCCCGATCCGGAGGCGGTGCGGGCCGCCATGGCGGAAGGCCTGCGGCAGATGGGCCCCGGGGCCTTGCCCTGGAGCGCCTCGAGCCGGAGGCTTCAGCAGCGGCTCGCCCTGGCCCACGCCCTGCTCGGCGCCCCCTGGCCCGACCGCAGCCCCGAGGCGCTGGCACGCGATCCGGCAGGCTGGCTGTCGGACCAGCTGATGGGCAGACGCAGCCGCCGGGACCTGCAGGACATCGACCTGCGGGAGGCCCTCTGGGGCGACCTTCCCTGGCCACGCCGCCGCGAACTCGATTCCCTCCTTCCCGAGGAGATCCTCCTCCCCTCCGGCCGCCGGGTACCGATCGACTACTCGGGCGAGCAACCCGTTTTGGCGGTGAAGCTGCAGGAGATGTTCGGGCTGGAGGAAGCTCCCCGACTGCTGGGCGGCAGGCTCGGGCTCTGCCTGCAACTGCTGTCCCCAGCGGGAAGGCCGGTGGCCATCACCCGTGATCTGGCCGGCTTCTGGCGGGAGGCGTACGCGGCGGTGCGGCGGGAACTGCGGGGCCGCTATCCCAAGCACCCCTGGCCCGAGGATCCCCGCCGCGCCGAGCCCACCTCCCTCACCCTGGCGGCGCTGCGGCGCAGGGCCGCCGCGGAGGGGCGGTAAGCCGCACCGGGAAACAGAACTCAGCAGCCGTCAAGGCAACTCCACGTTTCGTTACCGTCTTCGGCGTCGAGAGGCTTCCTTCCATGTCCGACGCTCCCCAGCCCCGCTTCGGTTTCGTCAGCTTCGCCGAAACCTGGAATGGCCGCCTGGCCATGCTTGGTTTCGTGATCGGCCTGGCGACCGAGATCCTCACCGGCCAGGGCATTCTTGCCCAGATCGGCCTCGGCTGAACCCTCCTGCAGGGTGCAGACTTCTGCCGCCCCGGCATTGCCGGGGCGGTTTTTTAGGGTTCGGGAATGGTCGAGTCCAGCTTCGCCGCCTTCCAGGGGCTGTCGACGCGGCACGGAGGCGCCGGGGAGATTCCCCGATACAGCGTCTCCAGCCTCAACGCCGCCATCGCCACCCTGCTGGAGCGGGGCTTCGCGCCGCGCTTCCTGGTGGACGCCACGGTCAGCCGGCCGCAGCTGAGGAAAGGGCACCTCTGGCTCACCCTCACCGATGGCGAGGCCTCGATCTCCGCCGTCGTGTGGGCCTCCCAGCTCCGGAAACTCTCCTTCGTCCCGGAGGAAGGCGATGGGGTAGTGGTGGTGGGGCGGCTCAACCTGTGGACGGCGAGGGCCAACCTGTCGGTCCAGGTGCTCGATCTGAGGCCCAGCCTCACGGCGGTGCTGCGGCAGTTCGAACGGGTGAAGGAACGGCTGGCACCGGAGGGATTGTTCGAGCCCGAGAGGAAACGCCCCCTGCCGAGCTGGCCCTCCTGCATCGCCCTCCTCACCAGCGTGCCCAGTTCCGCCCTCGCCGACATGCTGAGGACGGCCCGCGAACGGTGGCCGGCCACCCGGCTGCTCCTGGTGCCCATCCCCGTGCAGGGGGCGGTCGAGGACCGCATCCGGGCCGCGGTGGAACGGCTCGGCGACCGGGCGGATCGGTACGGGATCGAAGCCCTGGTGCTGGCCCGCGGCGGCGGGAGTCGCGAGGACCTCACCGTCTTCGACGGAGAGTGCCTGGCGAGAGCCCTGGCCGCCTCACCGGTGCCGGTGGTCTGCGGTCTCGGCCACGAGGACGACACCACGATCGCTGATCTGGTGGCCGACTATCGCGCGGCGACCCCGACAGCGGCCCTGGTGGCCCTGCTGCCGGACCGGGCCGGCGCGGAGGACACCCTGCGGCAGCGGCGGCGCCACCTGCGCGAACTGGCCCGGCTGCGGCTGGGGAACTGGCACGCCGGGCTGCAGCATCAGCGGTCCCTGCTCCAGGAGCTGCACCCTCATCTGCAGCTGAAGCGGCTTCGCCGGGAGCTCGAGCAGCAGATCCTGCTGCTGAGGGTGCTGTCCCCCCTGCATCTGCTGGAGCGGGGCTTCAGCCTCCTGCGGGACGGGCGCGGCCGTCTGGTGCGCTCCATCGAGCAACTCCGGCGGGGCGACCCGGTCGCCGTGAGCGTGCAGGACGGCATCGTCCTGGCCCGGGTGGAGGCACTCAAGGCCGAGCCAGCGTGCCAGCCTGTGGAGACGCCACCGTCCTGACGGTCCGACACCCCGAGGAAACGATGCCACGGACGTCGAAACCCACCGCCTCCGCCTTGGCGAAGGAAGCCGCGAAGCTCAGCTACCGGCAGGCGCAGGCGGCCCTGGAACTGTGCATCGCCGAACTGCAGGGCAGCGACCTCGAGGTCGAAGCGATGGCCGATCTCCACCGCCGCGCCCAGTCCTACGCCGAGCGCTGTGAGGAGATCCTGCAGCAGGTGGAACAGGAGGTGATGCGCTGGGATCCCGAGGATCCGGATCAGCCTCCTCAACCCCTCGAGTCATGAGTGAAACCTCCGCCGGCCTCTCACCCCGCTGGATTCGGCACGTCTACCTTCTGCTCGCCCTGCTCGGGGGTGTCCTTCCCTGGCTGGCCAACTGGGAATTCATCCAGAACTACGGCGCCGCCTTCGACCTCGCCCTCTTTGTGCGCCTTGCCGGCGCCAACCCCGCCGCTGCCTCCCTCTCCCGCGATCTCGCCATCGCGGCGGCGGCGGTGACGCTGTGGATGGTGGTCGAGAGCCGCCGGCTGCGGATGCGGGGTCTGGTGTGGGTCCTGCTGAGCTGCGGCACGATCGCCTTCGCCTTCGGCGCTCCCCTCTTTCTGTATCTCCGCGAGAGGAGGCTCGAGGAGCTGGCGCGCACGGATCCGACCTGAGCTCAGCGGCCCGGAGGTGAGGGTTGGCCTGGAGTGCCGCTCTTCGGGTCGTCCGACACATCCACCGCCTCCACGTTGATGGTGGCGTGCCGGGCATCGGAGAGCGCCTCCGGGGCGCCATCGGTGGCATAGGGGGTGCCGCAGGCGGGGCAGACGTCTCCTCCTCCCAGGCTCGAGAGACCGCAGGCACCGCAGGTGCGGAGGCGGCTCCTCAGCAGGCGCCAGGCCAGAAAAGCCAGACCGGCCCCCAGGAGGGGAAGCAGCAGCAGCGCCAGCGTGATCCCCCCCAGGAGATCGAGCAGGAGACGCCGGGCCTCGCCCGGCAGCAGCAGCACGACCAGGGGGAGAAGCAGCCATGGCCAGAGGGGAGGCGAACTCCGCATCAGCGCTGAAATCGCGTGTCGCGCTCCATCCAGCGCTCGAGGGCGGCAAGGGCTTCGATCCCCGCCCAGCCCAGGAGGAGACTCACGAGCAGCCAGCCGGCGATCATGCCCACGAGCAGGGCGAGGGGAAGGAGGGTGATGAGCCCCAGACCCACCAGGAGAGCGGCGCCGAGGCCCATGCTCACCAGGGCCAGGCTCGCGGCGAGGGGGGGAACACGGGTCAGGCTTCGGTTCACGGGGCCCAGGCAGGCGACCGCCTCATCCTGGCCCTGGAAGCGGGGGAGAGGAAGCTGGGCGGAGTGCGGAATGCCACCCGTGGGAACGCCGGGCCATCACCACGCTGAGGCACTGGGCGTAGTAAAGGATCACCCCCACGAGCCAAACCCACAGGGTGAGAGCGAGAATGCCCCCCACCACTCCATAGGCCTGGAAGCGAACCCCCAGGGTGACCAGCAGGGGGGGGAGCAGGAGGTTGAGGAGGGTGGCGGCGAAGCTCACGAGCATGGCCGCGGGCAGGAGAGGACGGAGGGGAACCCGCCTCGAAGGCAGCACCCAGAGCAGAAAGAGGGCGTTCACGAAGGTGATCAGCAGCGAGATCACCAGATCCAGGCCACGCGAAAAGGAGCCGAGCCCCTGAAGAGGTATCGGCAGCCAGGCCGTCAGTCGGTCATGCAGAAGAGCGGAGCCGAACACGCGGATGCTGCTCACGAACTGGTCCAGGGCAAGGAAAAGAACCACCACCAGAAGCAGGAAAAAGGCCTTCAACCGCAGGCCGAGGAAACGGGCCACAAGCTGACCGGCCTTCAGATGCTCCAGCCCAAAGGGACGATTCCACCACAGACGGTCCGCCCCCCTCTGCAGCGTGAGATAGATATTGCTCGCGCTCAACACCAGCAGGACCAGACCCAGGATTCCCGCTCCGAATCCCTGGCGGGTGAATCTCTGCAGGGTGGTCTCGAAGATGGGGAGGTTCGCCGGCGGCAAAACCCGCGCCACGATGTTCTGAATCGAGGAAAGCAGATCCTGATCTGCCCCCAGCAGCCGTGATGCGACCGAAAGGACGATGAGAAGGGCCGGGAAGATCGACTGGAGGGTGTGGTAAGCGAACGCCGCACTCAGATCGCTGCAGTCATTCCGTGCCCAGAGCCGCGCAGCAGAAAGGAAGGGGGTCAGACACCGTTGCCAGCGACCACGCATCAATCAGCGGCAATGGATACAGAAAAGCCACCCAAGAAGGGTGGCTCTCCGGGGCTTGAAAATTTGTCTCCT
>CAZVPB010000061.1:0-11720 GCA_964628165.1 uncultured Cyanobium sp. | reverse complement strand
CCCAGGGCATGGTTCCGGGCCGGCGCGAAATCCCCCGGCCAGGGGAGTTCGTGGACCGCGGCGCCGCAGCGGCGCGCCACGGCCATGGTGTCGTCGTCGGATCCGGTGTCCAGCACCACGATCTCGTCGGCGAAGCCGTCCAGCGAGGCCAGGCAGGAGGCGAGGCGGTGGCCCTCGTTGCGCACGATCAGGGAGACGCTCAGCATGGTTCGGTCAGTCGGTGAATCCTTCGGGGGGGCCGCCTTCGTCCTCCAGGCCGAGGGACCTCAGCAGATGGTGCTGGGCGAGCGGCATCTGGCCCGGGCTCCAGGCGGCGGCCACATCGTCCGCCAGAAGAGGATGAAGCTCCTCCCAGAGGTAGGGGCTGCCGTAGACCGCGAGCCCCGCCAGCCGCCCGGCCCCCTGCAGCTGCCGCACCGCCTGGGCCCAGGGTTCCCGGCCCCGGGCGGTGCCCAGGAAGGGATTGCCGCGCACGAAGAGCTGGAGCAGCACAGGGCCGCTTCCCAGCCGCTCGAGCGCCAGGGGCCCCTCCGCCATCGCTTCGTCCTCCGGCCGCCAGGGGGAAGGCCCCTGCCGGTCCACCAGGAGGGGGCGCAGCCCCGCCCGCCCCGGCAGGGCCAGGGCGGGAGCGTCGGGGGGGAGAAAGCGGCAGCCGAGGCTCGAGTCCACCCGCACCAGGTTCACTCCCCCCTCCGCCGGGATCCTGAGGACGGGACCGCGCCGTTCCAGGCTCCGCTCCAGCAGCATGTGCCCCAGCTCCCGGTCCTGCCGGCACGGGCCGTTGCTCAGGGGGCCCAGGGGGGCGGCATCACTGCCGCGCTCCGGCTCCCTCACCCGCTCGAGGGCGTCGTCCCGCCGCGTCAGGCTCCGCTCCAGCCGGTCGGTATCGAGTCGTCCGGCCGCGGCCGCGGCGACGATCGCCTCGAGGGCCGCGTCGGCGTCGCCCGGCATCAGCACCAGATCGGCGCCGGCCTCCAGGGCCATCACCGCCGCTTCGCCCGGTCCCCAGCGCCCGGCGATCGCCTCCATCACCAGCGCGTCCGTCACGATCAGTCCCTCGAATCCCAGTGACTGCCGCAGCAGGCCGGTCAGGATGGCGCCGGAGAGAGTGGCGGGCCGTTCCGCATCGAAGGCGGGCAACGCGAGGTGGGCGGTCATCACCGAGGCCACCCCGGCCTCGATCGCCGCCCGGAAGGGGGGCAGCTCCACCGCCTCCAGCCGCGCCGCTCCATGGTTGAGGCGCGGCAGTTCCAGGTGGGAATCGGTGTCGGTGTCGCCATGGCCGGGGAAATGCTTGGCGCAGCAGAGCACCCCCTCCTCCTGGGCGCCCTTCAGGAAGGCCGTGGCCAGGGAGGACACGGTGGCGGGGTCCTCACCCCAGGCCCGCACGTTGATCACCGGATTGGCGGGGTTGTTGTTCACGTCGCAGACCGGGGCCAGCACCCAGTTGAGGCCCAGCTGCCGCGCCTCGCGGCCGCAGCAGCGGCCGTAGTGCTCCGCGAGTTCCACCGCCCCGGCGGGATCGCGGCGGTGCAGGCGCCCCACGGCCAGGGGAGGCGCCAGCCAGCTGGCACCGTCGAAACGCTGGCCCACCCCCTCCTCCACGTCCGCGCAGAGCAGCAGCGGCTGCCCGCTCCAGGCCCGCAGCTGCCGGGTCCGCAGGCGCAGCTCGGCCGCACTGCCACCGAGCAGGATCACGCCGCCCACCCCGAGGCGGAGCAGGCGCTGGAGCGAAGCGTTGTCGTGCTCCCAGCGCGGATAGAGGCGCTGATGATCGGCCAGATGACCGCTGGCCCGCACCACCAGCAGGCGGGCGAGCCGGCGGCGCAGCTCCTCCGCCGGCTCAGCCCTCATCCGCTTCCCCGTCCCCCCGCTGCCGCCGTTCCTGCTCCAGCCGCTGCAGCAACCCCAGCACCGACGCTCCCCGCTCCAGCCCGCGGTCGAGCTGGAACACCAGTTCCGGCGTGCGACGCATCTGCAGTCTCCTCCCCAGCTGGCCCCGCAGGCGGGGGGTGGCGGCCTTCAGGGCCGCCATCGTGCGCTGACGCTCCTCCTCGCTGCCGAACACGCTCACGAACACCTTGCAGTGCTGCAGGTCGCCTGCCACCTGCACGTCGGTGACGCTCACCATGCCCTGCAGCGCGCCCTCCTCGCCGGTGCCGCTCCTGAGCAGGTCGCTCACCTCGCGGCGGATGAGGGAGGCCACGCGATCCACCCTGCGGCCCTGTGCCATCGCTATGCCGGCGGTGCTGGGTTCACCATCGCACGCAGCACGAGCCCGAGGCTCACCAGTCCGGACACCACCGCCCCCACGAGGGCCACGGCGGTGACCGGGTTGCTGCGCCTGCGGGCGAGGGGCTCCACCACGGAGTTGATCACCCCCAGGCTGAAGGCGATGAGGTAGCGCGGATACCGGGTCACGTTGAGGAGGAAGTCCTTCATCGCCGTGTGCGCTGGTCCTGCGGTTGATGGCTACTCTGCCGCCCGGGGCCCGCCCCGTGACGATCCGGGACGCCGATGGAACTGCATCAGTTCAGACACTCCGCCTTCTGCGAGAAGGTGCGACTCCTGCTGGCGGCGAAGGGGCTCACCGCCACTCTGGTGGAGGTCACGCCCGGCCTGGGCCAGCTGGAGGTCTTCCGCCTCTCCGGTCAGCGCCAGGTTCCCGTGCTGGTGGACGGCGGCGACGTGATCGCCGATTCCACCGCCATCGCCCTGCATCTGGAGGAGAAGCACCCCACCCCGCCGCTGCTTCCCGAGGATCCTGCGGCGCGGGCCCGGGTCCTGCTCATCGAGGACTGGGCCGACACCGCCCTCGCCACGGGGGCGCGCCTCGCCCTGGCCCAGGCGGCGGTGCGGGACCCGCTGCTGCGCTCCGCCCTCCTGCCGGAGGCCACCCCCGCGCCGCTGCGGCGCCTGGTGGGTTCCCTGCCCACCACCCTGCTCGCTCCCCTGGGGGATGCCGTGCAGGACGTGCTCACCCCCTGCGCCGCCCGCCGGCTCACGAGGATGCTCGAACAGCTCGCCGTTCTGGTGCGGGACCGCCCCCATCTCGAGGGGGATCGGCTCTCCCTGGCGGATCTGGCGGTGGTGGCCCAGCTGTCGCTGCTGCGCTTTCCCCTCTCCGCCGGCGAACCCCTCGCCGGCAGGGGGGTGGAGGGGATCAGCGACCACCCCCTGCTGCAGCCTCTCTTCGCCTGGCGTGACGGCATCCTCGCCGGGCTGGGGAGGGCCTGAGCCATGTCCGATCCGCTGCTGCGGGAGCTGGACCACTACGTGGTGCTCGAGCCGGGAGCGGCCGAGCGCATCCTCACCGCCGCCGAGACCCTGGACTGGCTCGCGGCCCATCTCCAGGAGCTTCCCCGGCTCCCTGCGGATCTGGCCGGCCTGCCCTCCGCCGCCGAGCGGTCCGCCAGGCTGCTGGAGACGGCCTGCGAGCTGGAGATCTCAGCCGGCCGTTCGATCCAGTGGTTCGCCGTGCGGCTGGAGCCCCCCGCCGGCTGATTCCGGCAGGGGCGGGCCTCCGGGATCCCGGAGGATGGCGGGCAGATCCTCCAGCACCTTCTCCGCCACCCGCTCCGGCGGCTCCTCCCCCTGCATCACCGTGAGGTCGGCCTGGCCGTAGAGGGGCCGGCGCTCCGCCAGCAGGGTCTTCAGCCGGGCCGCGCCATCGGCGCCGGCGAGCAGGGGGCGGGGTGTGGGATCGGCCTGCAGCCTCCGCAGCAGCACCGGTTCGGGCGCATCGAGCCACACCACCACCCCCTGGCGCATGTGGCCCCAGTTGAGAGGGCGGGTCACCACGCCGCCGCCGGTGGCCACCACCTGGGAGTGGTAGGTGGCGATGTGGTTGAGAACCTGGCTCTCCCACCTGCGAAAGTGCTCCTCCCCGGAGCTGAGCAGTTCGGGGATCGACCTGCCTGTGAGCGTCTCCAGTTCGAGGTCGGCGTCAACGAAGCGGTATCCCAGGGCCCGGGCCAGCGGGCGCCCCACCGAGGACTTGCCCGCTCCCATCATTCCCACGAGATACACATTCATCCCCTTCAGGCGTCGCGCCAGGTCTCGATGGGATGCTGCGGTGTCCGCGGTTTCCAGCACAACGGGATCAGGCGGCGGGAACTCAGGCATCGGCAGCGCTTCAGGCGGAATTTCTAAGATGAACGGCCCCGGGCCTTCCAGCATGCCTGCGACTGGGACCGCGGCGCCGCCGCCCCCGCAGCTCGCCTTCAACCAGGAGCATGGCCGTGGACGGCCCTGCGTGATCACCCGTCGGGCCGGGTTCAGCGCCAGCCACCTCTACCGCCTGCCGGAACTGAGCGAAGCCGAGAACCGCCGGCGTTTCGGCCCCTGCAGCCTCCCCCCTGGCCACGGCCACAATTACGAGCTGACCGTGGCCATGGGAGGCGCCCTCGACGGCGACGGCATGGTGCTCAACCTCTCGGAGGTGAAGCACGCGATCCGGCGGGAGGTGATCGAGCCCCTCGACTACCGCTTTCTCAACGAGGCCTGGCCGGAGTTCGATCTGCGCCGCCCCGAGGGCAGGCTTCCCACCACCGAGGCGCTGGCCCTGGCGATCCGCGACCGCCTCGCTCCCCACCTGCCGCTGGTGGGCATCCGCCTGAACGAGCATCCCCGCCTCTGGGCCGACGTGCCCTGCTCCCCCGCCGCCGACCCCATGGAAGCGTTCCTCTCGATCCGCACCCACTTCTCCGCCGCCCACCGCCTCGCCCGCCCCGAACTCACCCAGTCGGAGAACGAGGCCATCTACGGCAAGTGCGCCCGCCCCCACGGCCATGGCCACAACTACCTCCTCGATGTGACCGTGCGGGGGCCGATCGACCCGCGCACCGGCATGGTCTGCGACCTCGCCGCCCTTCAGCAGGTGGTGGAGGACCGCGTGGTGGAGCCCTTCGACCACACCTTCCTCAACAAGGACGTGGACCACTTCGCCACCTGCGTTCCCACCGCCGAGAACATCGCCCTCCACATCGCGGACCTTCTGCGCGACCCGATCGCGGCGATCGGCGCCCGGCTCCATCGGGTGCGGCTCCAGGAGAGTCCCAACAACGCCGCCGAGGTCTACGCCGAGACGCCGCGCCTCGACATGGTCCCCGCCGCCCTGGAGGCCCTGGCGGTCGGTTGAGCGCCGCCGCCGGGGGCGGGACTGCGGCGGGGTTCTCCCCAGGCAGGTCCCAGTTCCGTCTGGTGCTGGCCGTGAGTCTCGACGGGCGGCTCGCCCCCGCTCAGGGGGGCGCCGCCCAGCTGGGTGGCAGGGGCGACCGCCGCGTCCTCGAGGAGGCGCTCGCCTGGGCCGACGCCACGCTGGTGGGGGCGGAGACGCTCCGCCTGCACGGCAGCCAGTGCCTGATCCATCAGGCCGATCTGCTCCGCCGACGCCATCAGGAGGGCAGGCCGCCGCAGCCCGTCGCCATCGTCGCGAGCCGCTCCGCCGACCTCCCGGCCCACCTGCCCTTCTTCCGCCAGCCCCTGCGACGCTGGTGGCTCGGCCCCCCCGCCGCCCGGCGCCCGGTTCCGGAGGGTTTCGAGCGGCGGCTGCCCCTGGAGGGGTGGTCTGCCCTGAAGGCTCTCCTGCCGGCCTTCGGGATCGGGCGGGTCGCGGTGCTCGGCGGAGCGGAGATTGCCGGTGCGCTGCTGAAGGAGGACTGCCTCGACGAACTGCAGCTCACCCTCTGTCCCCGGCTGCTGGGGGGCTCCCATTGCTGGGTGTCGGCCGGGGCGGAGGTCCTGCCGGCCGCAGCCTGGGAGCTGGTGGAACAGCAGCCGCTGGGGGAGGAGGGGGAGCTGCTGCTGCGTTACCGCCGTCTCCCACCGTCTGCCGAGCCGGAAACCATCACGGCCGCTCCTGGGGAAGGCTGCGGCGGCCGAAGCGGCGGGCCAGCTCCCGCAACGGCACGTCCCTGAGGCTCTCGGCCGGCAGGCCGAACATCCTGGCCAGGCAGCGTTTCACCACCACCTCGCTGTCGTCCCCGAAGCGGCCCCCCAGCATCTCGGTGAGCACCCCCAGCCCCCGGCCGCTGCGGTCGGTCTCCTCGATCAGGCACTTGCTCGTGGGCACCGCCAGCTTGCGGCAGGGGTCCCGCAGGCTCCGCTCGAGTTCCGGATCGCCACCGGCGGCCGCTTCCACGCACACCTTCGCGAGCCGATCCTCGAGGCGGGGGCGCATCAGCTGCAGCACCGGCCGCAGAAGCCCCGCCCGGGCGGGTTCCGCCCACCCCACCATCGCAGCCGCCATGCTCCCCAGCAGCACCGGTCCGCCGAGGCGCCTGAGGGGGACGGTCCGGAGGGAAGGCCGCAGGTCGGGCATGGGGGCGGTGGAGCGCGGGCGGGGGATCCAGCCGTTAGTTTTGCGCCTCGTTTCCCCCGCGAGCGGCCCTCCGCCATGGCCGAACTGCAGGCGCGCTGGCACCGGGCGACGGCGGAGATTCCCGAGCGGGAATGGCAGCGGCTCCTCGAGGACGCGGACCTTCCCTTCTACGGCTGGCGCTGGTTGCATCATCTGGAGCGCAGCGGCAGCATCGTTGCTCGCCAGGGCTGGCAACCCTGCCACCTCACACTCTGGCGCGACGAACGTCTCGTGGCGCTGGCGCCTCTCTACCTCAAGGGGCACAGCTACGGCGAGTTCGTCTTCGATCATGCCTTCGCCCAGCTGGCGGGCCAGCTGGGCCTGCGCTACTACCCCAAGCTCGTCGGCATGAGCCCGGTCAGTCCCGTGCAGGGATACCGGTTCCACTGTGCCGCCGGGGAGGATCCCGCCCGGCTCACCCTCCTGCTGGGCCGCGAGATCCGCCAGTTCTGCCACCGCAACCGCATCCTCAGCTGCAACCTCCTCTACGTCGATCCCGCCTGGCGGCCGCTGGCGGAGGGGGCCGGCTTCGCCGTGTGGCTCAACCAGCAGACCCTGTGGACCAACCCCGGCCACCGCGGCTTCGACGACTATCTGGCCGGGTTCAACGCCAACCAGCGGCGCAACATCCGTCGGGAGCGGAAGGCGGTGGCCGCCGCCGGCATCACCGTCACCCCCCTGGCCGGCGAGGCGATCACGGCGCCGCTGCTGCGGCGCATGCACGATTTCTACGCCCAGCACTGCAGCCGCTGGGGGCCATGGGGGAGCAAATACCTCACCGCCGGCTTCTTCGAGGCCGCCGCCGCGGATCTCCGCTCCCACCTGGTGCTCTTCAGCGCCCACCGCGGTGATCCCTGCGACCCGCTGGCCATGTCGCTCTGCGTCCGCAGCCGCACCCATCTGTGGGGGCGGTACTGGGGCAGTGACATCGACCTCGACAATCTCCACTTCGAGGTGTGCTACTACGCGCCGATCGAGTGGGCCATCAAAGAGGGGCTGGTGGGATTCGATCCCGGTGCCGGAGGCGGGCACAAGCGGAGGCGCGGATTCGCCGCGGAGCCCCGCGCCAGTCTCCATCTCTGGAGCGACCCCCATTTCGACGAGGTCGTGCGGCAGTGGCTGCCCCGCGCCAATCGCCACCTGCTCGAGGAGGTCGAGGCCATCAACGCCGATCTTCCCTTCACCCCTGCCTACGATCCCCTCCATGACTCAGATCTCCTCGCCTCGCCTCTCCCGGGACGATCCGGCCACGATCCGGAGGAGGCAGCTGGATGACCAACTCTCCCAGCGCTTCATCGAACTGGATCCCTCCGGATACTTTCTGATCCGGGTCGATCTCGAGCAGGAGGAACTCGTCGTGGAGCACTACTCCAACGACATCGATGAGCGGGGACTCGCCACCGATCCCGAGACCGGCGAAGTGCTGAGCTGCCGCGGCGGTGCCCCGAGGAGGCCGGTGGGCGTCTACCGCGGCCGCTCCGCCAAGGAGGTGGGCATCGCCCTCACCGAAGGGGAGGGGCCCCATCCCCTGAGCCGCCTGGATCACGCCCTCTACCTGGGCCGGGAACTCCAGAAGGCCGAGCAGGCGCTGGAGCGCCGCACGGACTACATGCAGGACTGAGGCCTGCCGCCGCTCAGGCCGGCTGGAGTTCTCGGCTGTCCCGGCGAGCCGTGGAGGGGGGCTCGGGCGGCAGGGCGTCGAGCTGCTCCTGGATCTCCCGGGTGACCACGCCGCGGTACTCGAGGAAGTGTTCGTTGTGGGCAAGGACCGTCAGGAACTGCTCGAGCACCCCGGGGTTTCGGCGGGCGACGGTGAACAGCGAGCGCCAGAACCGCCAGCGGGTGTCGCGCCGCAGGCCCTGGCGCCAGACCACGATCGCCAGGGCGCGAACATCGGTCCAGCTAGGCAGGGTGGGCTTGCCCAGCGGCGCGGCCTTGACGTACTGCTGCCAGCGCGGCAGTCCCACCTTCAGGTAGTAGTGGGTGACGCGGTCGATGTAGGCGTGCGGTTCGTAGAGCCGGCAGAAGGCATCGACGTATTCATTGGCGATCTCGCGGATCGGCCGGGTCGGCACGAAGTTGAGCAGGTTGGTCTGATTCACCCCCTTCGCGTCGGCCTTCTCCTGGATCAGACGACCTTCCTTCTCGAGGCGATGCCAGAGGCCGGTGTTGGGCAGGGCCTGGAGCATGCCCATCATCGCGGCGGGAATGCCGGTGCGGGTCACGAACTCCACGATGCGGTCGCCCGCGCCGGGCTTCTCGCCGTCGAACCCGATGATGAATCCGGCCATCACCCGGATCCCATAGGAGGTGATGCGATCCACCGCCTCCTCCAGGGAACTGCGGGTGTTCTGAAGCTTCTTCGCCGTCTCCAGGGAGGCCTCGTCCGGTGTCTCGATGCCGAGGAAGACGCTGTCGAAGCGGGCCTCCGCCATCATCGCCATCAGTTCCTCGTCGGAGGCGAGATCCACGGAAGCTTCGGTGGAGAAGCTGAAGGGATAACCGCGCTCGATCTGCCACTGCTTCAGTGCCGGCAGCAGCAGCTTGGCGTTGCGCTTGTTGCCGATGAAGTTGTCGTCGACGAGGAAGATCGAGCGTCGCCAGCCCAGGTCGTAGAGGCTCTGCAGTTCGGCGATCAGCTGATCCGGGGTCTTGGTCCGCGGTTTGCGGCCGTAGAGCACGATGATGTCGCAGAACTCGCACTGGAACGGGCAGCCCCTGGAGAACTGCACGCTCATCGAGTCGTAGGCGTCGAGCTCGAGCAGATCGAAGCGGGGGATCGGGGTGGCCGTCACGTCCGGCTTGTCGCCGTTGGCGCTGAAGCGGCCGCCGCTCTCGCCCCTCTCGATCGCCTCGATGAAGAGCGGCAGGGTGATCTCCCCCTCGTCGAGCACCTTGAAGTCGGCCAGATCGAGCTCGGGGGCGTCCGGCGTGGAGCTGGCGAACGGGCCGCCCACCGCCACCGGAAGGCCGCGCTCCTTGGCCTTGGCGATCTGGGTGGCCATGTCGGCCTTCTGCACGATCATCCCCGAGATCACCACCAGCTCCGCCCAGGCCCATTCCTCCTCCTTCACCTCCCGGACGTTGCGGTCCACCAGCTTCATCTCCCAGTGCTGCGGCAGCAGCGCCGCCACGGTCACCATTCCGAGGGGCGGCAGGAGAACCTTGCGGTTCACGAGTTCGAGGATCTTCTCGTAGCTCCAGAAGGTCTTGGGGAACTCCGGGTAGATGAGCAGGGTTCGCATGGGGGGAACCGTTGGGAAGAGGCTTGGCCCCTGGATTCGGCAAACCTTAGGGCGTTTCCCCAGGGGACGCCGCCGCAGGGGGCGGCTGCTCTGCTGTAATGGTCCGGTTCGGCAGGCGCATCCATGGGTGCAGTGATCTACCTCTCCCTGGTGGCTGGCGGCCTGGCGGCGGCCTTCCTCGCCACCGTCGTGCTCAGGGGAATCCGGTTGATCTGACCGGCAGCCGCATTCCCCCCTTCCTGAGCAGCTCGGCCGCCCCCAGGCACAGTCCGGCCGCCCCGAGCAGGCCGAAGGTGGCTCCCAGCCCGATCCTGCCGGTGAGAAAGGCGGCGATCAGGCCGCTGGCGCCCCCTCCGCCGAGGAAGGCGATCTGGGCCAGCCCCGCCATGCGGCCCCGCAGCACCATCGGTGAGCCCACCTGGGCGATGAGATTCACACCGGCGAGCAGGGAGGCCGTCCCCATGCCGATCAGGAAGGCCATGGTCAGCGCCCTGGCGGGCGAGGGCAGATCCGCCATCCCCAGCTGGGCCAGGGCGGTGAGAACGGTGCAGCCGCCCAGCAGCAGCCCCGGCCGCTGACTGATCCGGCCGCTGAAGCGCTGCAGCAGGAGACCGCCGCAGATGCTGCCGGCGGCCAGCACGCTCGTGAACACCCCCAGATCCTGGGGAGAGGGCCCCAGCACCCGGTCAGCGATCAGCGGCGCGAGGCCCGGATGGAAGAAGCCCACCAGGCAACTGATCGCCGTGAACCGCAGCACGTGGCGCAGCCGCGGCCCGCACTCCCGCCAGGCCGCCAGCAGGGTGGTGGAGGTGGCGCCCCCCCTGCCGCTGCGTTCCTCGCGCTCGCGATCGGGCTGCAGCAGCACCATCACCGTCGCGATCGGCACCAGGTAGGTGGCGGCATCGATGGTCAGGGCCGCCGCCGGGCCGGTGAGGGCCACCAGCCAGCCGCCGAGGGGAGGGCCCACCAGCTTGCCCACGTTGAACACCACCGAGAAGGCGGCCAGGTAGGGGGCCAGGCCCTCGGGATGGTCCACCAGCAGAGCGGTGTACTTGTTGCGGGCGGTGAGTTCGAAGCTGCTCGCCACCCCCACCACCAGGGTGCTGAGCAGCAGAACGGCCACCTGGGCGGAGCCGCTCAGCAGCGGAATGGCGAGGGCCCCCAGCACCCCCCCGGCGAAGAGTCCCCACTGGGCCCGGATCAGCATCCCCTCGCATCCGAGCCGGTCGGTGGCGACCCCCGCCGGACCGCTCAGCACCAGAGAGGGGAGGGAGAGGGTGGCGAAATGGACCGCCAGGATCAGCGGATTGCCGGTCACGTCCATCAGGATCCAGCCCTTCGCCGTGAGCCCCGCGAAGGACCCGGCCGTGCTGAGGCCGGAGGCGAGCAGGAAGAGGGAGCGCTGACGCTTCCGGCCGGTGGGCATCAGGCCCCTGACGCGGCCACCACCTCTCCGAGGAGGTCATAGGTGTCGGCCCCGGTGATGCGGGCGGTCACCAGGGTGCCGGGGGCCGCGCCGAGTCCTCCCGGGCCGGGTTCGAGCCGCACCTCCCCGTCCACTTCCGGAGCGAAGCGAGCGCAGCGCCCGATCATCCTGCCGTCGGCCGGGTTCTCCTGCTCGATCAGGACCTCGAGCAGCCGTCCCACCGAGGCGGCGTTGCGTTCCGCCGCGATTGGCTGCTGCAGCCGCATCAGCCGGTCCCGGCGTTCCTGGGCCACTTCTGCGGCGACCGGATCGGGCAGGGAGAAGGCCGGCGTTCCCTCCTCAGGGGAGAAGGTGAACACGCCCACGTGATCGAACCGCTGCTCGGCCACGAAGTCGAGCAGGTGCTGGAAGTGCTCCTCGGTCTCGCCGGGGAAGCCCACGATGAAGGTGGTGCGCAGCACCGCCTCGGGCAGCTGTTCGCGGATGCGCCGCAGCAGGCCGCCGGTCACGTCGGCCTGCCAGGGGCGATTCATGGCCCGCAGCACGTCGGGGTGGCTGTGCTGCAGCGGCAGGTCCAGGTAGGGCAGCACGTTGGGCACCTCCCGGTAGGCCGCCAGCACCTCGGGCGTCAGCCCGGTGGGGTAGGCGTAGTGCACGCGGATCCAGGGGATCTCCACCTCCCCCAGGG
>CAZVPB010000060.1:0-11749 GCA_964628165.1 uncultured Cyanobium sp. | reverse complement strand
GCACCAGCACCTCGCCGGGGCGCTCGGCCCGCCCCGCCCGGCCGGCCAGCTGCAGGAGCATCTGCAGGCTGTGCTCCGCCGCCCGCAGGTCGGGGCGGTGCAGCAGGCCGTCGGCAGCGAGCACCGCGGCGAGGGTGACCCGGGGCAGATCCATCCCCTTCGCCAGCATCTGGGTGCCCACCAGCACGTCGGCGTCGCCGGCGGCGAACCGCTCCAGCAGCCGGCGGTGGCCGTCGCGGCCGCGGGTGCTGTCGCGGTCGAAGCGCAGCAGCCGCAGCTCCGGCAGGGCGGCGGCGAACTGCTCGATCGCCCGCTGGGTGCCGGTGCCGAAGGGGCGGAAGGCCGTCGATCCGCAGGCGCCGCAGCGGTGCTCCACCTCCTGGCGGTGATCGCACCAGTGGCACCGGAGCCATTCCCGTCCGTCCGTCCGGCGGTGGACGGTGAGGGACACGTCGCAGTGGGGGCAGTGCACCACCGCGCCGCAGCTGCGGCAGCCCAGAAAGGAGCGGTAGCCGCGGCGGGGCACCAGCACCACCGCCTGCCCGCCCTCGGCCCGCAGCCGTTCGAGCCGCTGCAGCAGCGCCCTGCTGATCACCTGCCGGTTTCCGGTCTCCAGCTCGTGCCGCATGTCCACGATCCGCACCGCCGGCAGGGCGACGCCGCCGATCCGCTCCGGCAGCCGCAGCAGCCGGGTGCCGCCGGCCGGTTCCCGGCTGGCCCGCCAGCTCTCCAGGGAGGGGGTGGCGCTGCCGAGCACCAGCCGGGCGCCGCAGCGGCGTGCCCGCAGCCGGGCGACGTCGCGGGCGTGGTAGCAGGGCATCGGACTCTCCTGCTTGTAGGAGGGATCGTGCTCCTCGTCGAGCACGATCAGACCGAGATCGCCGACCGGCAGGAACACCGCCGAGCGGGTGCCCACCGCCACCACCGCCTCCCGCCGCCGCTGGGCCCGCAGGCAGCGGCGCCAGGCCTCCACCCGTTCCCGCTCCCCCATGCCGCTGTGGTACTCCACCACCCCGGCTCCGAAGCGGCTGCGGCAGCGGTCGAGCAGCTGGGGGATCAGGCCGATCTCCGGCGCCAGGATCAGCACGCTGCGGCCCTGCTCCAGCTGCCGGGCGCCCGCCTGGAGGTACACCTCCGTCTTGCCGGCGCCGGTGACCCCCCACAGCAGCAGGGTGGTGCCGGCGGCGGCGTCGCTGATCGCGGCGACGGCATCGGCCTGGGCCGGGGTGAGGGGACGGGGCGGCGCGGCGCCGGCGGCGGGAGATCCGGGACGGAGCGGCTCCGGAGCGGCCTGCGGTCCGGCGGGGAGCGCCGGTCCCCGCTCCCGCCGCACCAGGCCGCGCCGCTCCGCGGCGGTGATCACGGAGCGGCCGAAGCCCTGGCGCCCCACCAGCTCGGCCAGCAGGGCCCGGCCGCCGCAGCCCGCCAGGTGGTCGAGCAGCTGCCGCTGCCGCGGGCCGATCCGGGTCGTGGCGTCGGCCGCGGCCGGCTCGCCCACGATCCACCAGGTGGGCCGCGCCCCGCCGCGCCGCTCCCGGGGTGCGCCTGCTGCCCTGCCCCCCAGCCAGCCGGGGGGCAGGGCGCTCTTGAGGGTGCGGAAGCGGCCGGTGTGGCAGAGCCGGGCCACCTCCTCGAGCAGTTCCCGCCAGCCCGGGTCCACCGCCGCGCTCTCCAGCACCGCCTCCAGGGGCTGGACCGTCTTGCCCTGCAGCTCCGCCGGCAGCCTTCCCAGCCGGCGGATCACCAGGCCGGTGTGGAGCCGGCCCTGCAGCCGCACCCGCACCAGATCGCCGGCATCCACCGGCGTGCCCGCCGGGGCCGCATAGGTGAAGGCGCGCCCCTCCCGGCCGGCCTCCAGCCAGACCTCCAGCCAGGCGTCGGCCGCCGGCGCGTCGGTGCTGGTCGCGGGGGTGACCGTCAATCTTGCCGGTGTCTGTTCCCGATTCCTAAGATGGGAACGTTGTCGAGCCGAAAGGCCGCCGTCGGAACCATCCCAGAGGACCGTCCACCGGGAAGACCCGCGCATGGCGCCAGGGATCCGTCGATCCCCACCTGCCATCCGGTCTGCGACCACCCCAGGCCTCCTCTGTGCTGGTGACGTCCCGCCCGAACAATTCGTCGTGCCCCAGGTTCCCGCCGCACGGGGCACTCTCCCCTGCCCTGCCGATCGCCTTCCGCCTTTCCGTCCCGCCGGCCCCGGCCCTCACCTCCACCAGGTGGTGAGCCGGCTGTGCGGACACGTCCCGCCCCCGTCCACCGAAACCCCGCATCCATGAGTCCTGCCGCTGCCAAGGCCAAGGTCAACGCCGCCGCCGCTGAGCCCGCCGCCGCCAAGGAGAGCCAAGCGGCTCCCGGTGCCTCCCGCGGCAAGGCCAAGGCCTCCGCGGCGGGCGAAACCGCCGACGCCGGCAAGGCCCCCCAGGCGGGCCGTCCGCCCCGCGGACTCCCGTCGATCAAGGTGGGGCCGAAGGGGGTCTACACCGAGGACTCGATCCGGGTCTACCTGCAGGAGATCGGCCGGATCCGCCTGCTCCGTCCCGACGAGGAGATCGAGCTGGCGCGCAAGATCGCCGATCTTCTCCACCTCGAGGAGCTGGCGGCCCAGTTCGAGGCCGACCACGGCCGCCTGCCGGACACGAAGGAATGGGCCGCCCTCGTCGACATGCCGGTGATCAAGTTCCGGCGCAGGCTGATGCTGGGCCGCAGGGCCAAGGAGAAGATGGTGCAGTCGAACCTCCGGCTGGTGGTGTCGATCGCCAAGAAATACATGAACCGCGGTCTCTCCTTCCAGGATCTGATCCAGGAGGGCAGCCTCGGACTGATCCGCGCCGCCGAGAAGTTCGACCACGAGAAGGGATACAAGTTCTCCACCTACGCCACCTGGTGGATCCGCCAGGCGATCACCCGCGCCATCGCCGACCAGAGCCGCACCATCCGGCTGCCGGTGCACCTCTACGAGACCATCTCCCGCATCAAGAAGACCACCAAGACCCTCTCCCAGGAATTCGGCCGCAAGCCCACCGAGGAGGAGATCGCCGAATCGATGGAGATGACCATCGAGAAGCTGCGCTTCATCGCCAAGAGCGCCCAGCTGCCGATCTCCCTGGAAACCCCGATCGGCAAGGAGGAGGATTCCCGCCTCGGCGACTTCATCGAAGCCGACATCGAGAATCCCGAGCAGGACGTGGCCAAGAACCTGCTGCGCGAAGACCTCGAAGGCGTGCTGGCCACCCTCAGCCCGCGCGAGCGCGACGTGCTGCGCCTGCGTTACGGCCTCGACGACGGCCGCATGAAGACCCTCGAGGAGATTGGCCAGATCTTCGATGTGACCCGCGAGCGGATCCGCCAGATCGAGGCCAAGGCCCTGCGCAAGCTGCGCCACCCCAACCGCAACGGGGTGCTGAAGGAATACATCAAGTGAGGGACCGGCGGCCGTCGGCCTGATCACGGCCGGCCGTCGGCCCGGGAACCACCCCGGGTAGCCTCGGTCACCTCTGCCCGGGGTGGATGGATCGGCCGAAGGCGCAACTCCCGCCCCTCCACGGAGCCCCCGCCGCTTCCGGCGGCATCGCCGGTGCGGTGCGCCGCTGGGCCGCCGAGCTGGGGGCCGCCAGGGGGCTGGCCTCCCTTGGGGTGATCCTCGCCCTGGCCTGGCTCGGGCCGCTGCTGGCCCAGCGCCGCGGCAATCCCTTCGACGAGGCGGTGCTCACCCGGGTCCACGACGCCATCCCGGCGGCCCTCGGCCCCCTGCTGCTCACGGTCTACCGGCTCAGCGGCGTCCACTTCACCGCCCTGCTGGTGCTCTCGGTGCTGGTGTTCCTCACCCTGCGGCGCCTCTGGCCCGAGCTGGTGTGCTTCAGCGTCGGCACCGCCGGCATCCTCCTCATCGTCGACCGGTGGCTGAAGCCCTTCTTCGACCGCCGCCGCCCCGGCGACAGTCCGCTGGAGCTCACCGGCTGGGCCTTCCCCAGCGGCCATGCCGCCGGGGCGGTGGTCTTCTTCGGGCTGCTGTGCATCCTTCTGGGGGCCCACTACCCGCGCCAGCGGCGCGCCCTCGCGGTGGCGTGCACCCTGTGGGTGGCGCTGGTGTGGCTCAGCACCCTCTACGCCCGGGCCCACTGGTTCACCGACATCGTGGCCGGGGCGGCCCTGGGCTGGGTCTGGCTGACCTGTTGCCTGGCCGGTTTCCGCGCCTGGCAGCATCGTCGTCTTCCCGTTGCCCGCAGCTGAGGTGGTGAACCGCAGGGGGCTCCTCGCCCTTCTCAGCGCCGGCTGGCTCGCCCTGCTGTGCGGCGTGGCCTTCTTCCGCAACCTCGGCATCCTCGGCCTGGTGGACAAGACCGAGGCCCTGCAGGTGGAGGTGACCCGCCGCATGGCGGCGAGCGGCGACTGGATCACCCCCTTCTGGAACGGGGAGCCCTACTTCGACAAGCCGGTGTGGCCCTACTGGATGGGGGGGCTCTCCTTCCGCTGGTTCGGCGTGTCCCCCTGGGCGGCCCGCCTGCCCTCCGCCCTGGCCGCCAGCACCGTGGTGCTGGCGGTGTTCGCCCTGCTGTGGCTGCTGGCCGAACCGGACGAGAGGCCAAGGCGGCGGTGGGGCCGGGCCGCCCTCGGGGCCGGGATCCTGGCCCTCAGCCCCGGCTGGATCGCCTGGGGCGCCAGCGGCGTCCACGACGTCCACCTGGTGGCCGGCATCAGCTTCGCCCTGTTCGGCTACGCCGGCTGCCTCTCACGCCGCTGGCCCCCTCGGGCCCGCTGGCTGGCCGCCCTGCTCATTCCGGTGGGCATGGCCCTGGGGGTGCTGGCCAAGGGGCCGCTGGGCTGCCTGCTGCCGCTGGTGGTGATGGGGCTGGATCTGCTGCGCCGCCGCCGGCTGGGCCAGGCCCTCGCCCGCCCCGGACGGATCCTTGCCCTGGCGGCCCTCTTCGCGGCCCTGGCGGCCCCCTGGTACGTGCTGATCCTGCGGGCCCATGGCGACGCCTTCCTCCAGCACTTCTTCGGCTTCAGCAACCTGCAGCGGCTCACCTCGGTGGTGGACCGCCACGCCGGCCCCTGGTGGTTCTACCTGCCGGTGGTGGCGCTGCTGCTGTTCCCCTGGTCGCTGTACCTGCCGGCGGCGGGGCTGCGTCTCTGGCGGAACCCCGCCTTCCGGGCCCCAGCCGGCGGGGAGCCCCGGGGCGATCTGGCGGAACTGGCCTGGTTCGCCGCCGTCTGGTTCGGCTTCGTGCTCGTGCTCTTCAGCGCCATCACCACCAAGCTGGCCGGCTACGTGCTGCCCCTGGTGCCGGCGGCGGCGCTGCTGATCGCCATCACGGCGGTGCCCCCCGGCCGCTCCCGGAGCGGCGACCGTGCCTTCGACCGCACCGGCCTGCTCAACCTGGCCCTGCTGCCCCTGGCGGCGGCGGCGGCGGCGCTGGCGCCACGGTGGCTCTCCACCGATCCGGTCTACCCAGGCTTCCGGACGGCGCTGTTGCCCCTGGTGCAGGGGCTCACGGTTCCGCTGCTGGTGGCGGCGGCGGTGGCGGCGCTGGCGCTGCTCGGGCGGCGGGGCCGCCCGCCCCGCCCCGCCCCCCTGCTGCTCGGCATCGACCTGTTGCTGCTGCTCGCCTTTCTCGCCTTCGCCGCGCCTTCCTTCGCCGCCGCCTTCCGGGACCACTGCCAGCGGCCGGTGCAGGCCCTCGCCCGCCAGGCGGCCCGCCAGGTGGCGCCGGGGGAGCCCATTCATGTGGTGGGCACGCCCTACTACAGCGTGGTGTTCTACGGCGGCCGGTCGGTGCGTTTCGGCTCCCCCCTGGATGATCTGGAGGAGGGCCGCCTGCGCTCCACCCTGGCGATCGGCAGCCGCCGCTCGCTGCGGCGGCTCCGCCGGGCGGACCTGCCCATCGAGGAGCTGGCCCAAGAGGGCGGCCTCGAACTGGTGCGGGTGCGGGCCCCGGAAAGGGGCGGGGAGCCCGGTGCCTAGGCTGGGCGGCTTGCCCCACCCGGTCCGCTCCGCCGCCCCCGCCCCCCGAATGGTCCGCAACACCCTGCGCATCGCCACCCGCCGCAGCCGGCTCGCCATGGTGCAGACCCACTGGGTGCGGGACCGGTTGATGGAGGCCCATCCCGAGCTCGAGATCCGCATCGAGGCGATGGCCACCCAGGGCGACAAGATCCTCGACGTGGCCCTCGCGAAGATCGGCGACAAGGGGCTCTTCACCAAGGAGCTGGAGGCCCAGATGCTGGTGGACCGGGCCGACATCGCCGTCCACAGCCTCAAGGACCTGCCCACCCAGCTGCCCGAGGGGCTGATGCTCGGCTGCGTCACCGAACGGGAGGACCCCGCCGACGCCCTGGTGGTGCATGAGAAGCATCGCGACCGCCGCCTCGAGACCCTGCCGGAGGGCAGCGTGGTGGGCACCAGTTCGCTGCGGCGGCTCGCCCAGCTGCGCCACCACTTCCCCCACCTCCGCTTCGAGGACGTGCGGGGCAACGTGCTCACCCGGCTCGAGAAGCTCGACGGGGGGGCCTACGACTGCCTGATCCTGGCGGCGGCCGGCCTGGAGCGGCTCGGCCTGGCCGACCGCATCCACCAGCGCATCGATCCGGCCATCTCGCTCCATGCGGTGGGCCAGGGCGCCCTGGGCATCGAGTGCCGTGAGGGCGACGCGGAGGTGCTGGAGCGGATCGGCGTGCTGGAGCATCTGCCCACCAGCCGCCGCTGCCTGGCGGAACGGGCGTTCCTGCGCAGCCTCGAGGGGGGCTGCCAGGTGCCGATCGGCGTGCACAGCCGCTTCGAGGGAGCCGATGGTGGCGGCGAGCTGGTGCTCACCGGCATGGTGGCCAGCCTCGACGGCCAGCGGCTGATCCGCGACGAGGCCCGTGGACCCCAGGAGGATCCCGAGGCGATCGGCGAGGCCCTGGCCGGCAAGCTGCGGCAGCAGGGCGCCGCCGCGATCCTCGATGAGATCTTCGCCGCCGTCCGTCCCCAGGCCTGAGGCCCGCACCGGCACGGCGAGGCCGGCCGCCTTCCCCTGGGATCTGCTGGCCTGGGCGGCCCTGGTGGGGCTGTGCACCGGCCTGGCGGTGGTGGCCTTCCACGGCCTCGTCGCCCTCGTCAACGACGTCTTCTTCGGGCCGCTGATCGAGACGCTGACAAGGGTGGGGCGGGAGACGGCCCCGTTCGCGCCGCCGCCGTCTTCCCCGGCGGAGCCGGGCTTTCCCCTGCCGCTGCCGCCAGTGGCCAGCGCCACGCCGCTCCACGCCCTGCTGCAGCTGGGCCTGGGGGGCATCGGATTCCTGCCGCCGGAGCCGGCCCTGCCGCCGCCCCCCAACCGGGTCGCCATCGGGCCGGACTGGCTGGAGCTCTGGCCGGTGGTGGTGGTGCCGACCCTGGGGGGGCTGGCGGTGGCGCTGCTGCGGCGCGCCGGCGGCCGGCTCGGCCCGGGGCTGCCCAGCCTGATGGCGATGGCCGAGGGGGCGCAGGCCGGCGAGCCGCGGCTGCCCCTGCAGCGGCTGCTGGCGGCTTCGGTGAGCCTCGGCAGCGGTGCCTCCCTGGGGCCGGAGGGTCCGAGCGTGGAGAGCGGCGGCAACCTCGGCCTCTGGCTGGCGCTGCGGGGCGGCCTGCCGCCCGATTCCCGACGCACCCTGGTGGCCGCCGGCGTGGCCGCGGGGCTGGCGGCCGGCTTCAAGGCGCCGATCGCCGGGGTGTTCTTCGCCTTCGAGGGCAGCTTCGGCGCGCCGCCGGGCCGCCCCGCCCTGCGGGCGGTGCTGGTGGCGGCGGTGGTGGCCACGCTCGTGACGCAGCTGTGCCTCGGCGAGGCGCCGATCCTGCGCCTGCCCGCCTACGAGGTGCGCTCCGTGCTCGAACTGCCCCTCTATCTGGGGCTGGGGGTGCTGGCCAGCGGCATGTCGTGGCTGTTGCTGCGGCTCCTTTCGCTCGGCCGTGAGCCGGGGCTGCAGCGGTTCCTGGAGCGGCTGCCGCTGGGCCTGCCCACCGCCCTCGGCGGCGCCGCCGTGGGCACCATGGCCCTGGCCTTCCCCCAGGTGCTGGGGGTGGGTTACGACACCATCGAGGCGCTGCTGGGCAGTGACGGCGGCGTGCCGCTGGTCACCCTCCTCGTGCTCATCGGCATGAAGCTGCTCGCCAGCACGGTGAGCAACGCCACCGGCTTCGTGGGCGGCGGCTTCGCCCCGGCCCTCTTCCTCGGGGCGGTGATGGGCAACGCCTACGGGCAGCTGCTGGGGGCCGGAGGGCTGGGGCTGCCGGTCGCCGAACCGCCGGCCTACGCGATGGTGGGCATGGCCGCGGTGCTGGCGGGCAGTGCCCGGGCGCCGCTCACGGCCCTGCTGCTGCTGTTCGAGCTCACCCGCGACATCCGCATCGTGGTGCCCCTGATGGCGGCGGCCGGGCTCAGCGCCGTGCTGGTGGAGCGCTGGCAGGGGCTCCACGACCCGGGCCTGCTCGGTCCCGATCCACTCGAGGAGGAGCGCCGCGGCCGTCTCGCCCGTCTGCCGGTGGAGACGGCCTTCGAGCCGGAGGCGCCGCTGGTGCTGCCCCGGCACCTGCCGGCGGCCGAGGCGCTGGCGCGGCTGGTGGCCGCCCATGGCCACTGCCTGGTGGTGGCGGAGGACGGGGCGGAGCAGGCGCCGGTGCTGGGGGTGGCGACCCTGGCGGACCTGCAGCGGGCCCTGGCCGCCCCCGCCGCCAGGGAGCGGCCACCGCTGCTGGGGGAATGCCTGAGGGGCGATCTGGTGTGGCTGCCGCTGGGGGCGCGGCTGGACCGCCTCGAGGACCAGCTCGCCCCCAGCGGCCTGCGGCAGGTGCCGGTGTTCGCTCTGAGCTGGGATCCACCTGTGGCCCTGCCCCGCGGTCTGCCGCGCCAGGGGTTGCCGGTGGCGGCACTGCGGGGCCTGGCCAGCCGGGACGGAATGGCCAGGGCCCTGGCCCGCCAGGCTCAGGAGGCGGCTTCGGCCGGGGGGGCCATCAGTGCCTCGGCCACCGGGTCGGCCTGAGTGAGCAGGCTGAGGATGCGCTGCAGGTCGAGCTCGGAGAGTTCGCCGTCGTCGCCCCACTTGAGGCTGGTGGGCTGGGGGGAGGCGGGCCGGCCGGCTTCGTCCTTGGCCTGGGCGGGACTGGAGCGGCGGAGTTCGGCCATGGGGGAGGGGGACACGACGGTTCCGGCGCGATCCGGAAGCACTGGAACGTAAGGGGAGAGGAACGCCTGAGAAAAGGGTTCCTCCCCGATCTCCAGATTCTCTGCAGAAAGACAGAGTGTGAACCCTCAGTTCACCACCGTCACCGGCGTTCCCACCTCCACCTTGTCGAAGAGTTCCCGCACGTGGGGATTGAGCATGCGCACGCAGCCGTTCGACACGGCGGCGCGGGTCTGCACCCAGTGGGGCCAGGGGGTGCCATGGATGCCGTACTGGTTGGGGCCGCTCATCTTGAAGCCGATCCAGCGGTCCCCCAGCGGAGCGTTCGGCCCCACGGCGGGATTGATCTTGCCGCTCGAGGTGCTCTGGTAGCGGGGGTTCAGCACCTTGTTCTCCACCTTGAAGGTGCCGGTGGGGGTGGGGGTGCTGGGGTCGCCGATGGCCACCGGCCAGCTGCGCACCCTCACACCGTTCTCCACCAGGTGGATGGTGCGGCTGCGCAGCTCCAGCAGGATCTCGCGGTTGATCGTGGCGACGGCGGTCTGCCCGTCGGTGGTGCCGGTGCCCTCCTCGGGGGAGGCGGCGGCGGCGGGGGCCTCGACCGGTGGCGGGGCCGTCACGGCGGCTGCGGCCGGGGTCTCCCTGGCGGAGGCGGAAAGCCCGCCCAGGCCGGCGGCGGCCAGGGCGAGGAGGCCGGCGAGGGGGCGACGGGCGAGGAGGCGGCGCGTCATGGCGTCGACGGGAAAGAGATGGAAGGGTAGGGAAACCGGCGGGAACCGACCAGGGGTCAGTCCACCAGCCTGGGTTCGACGGTGGAGGTATAGCGCGCTTCGCACTCCCTGATCACCCGCACCGCCTCCTCCACGCCGAAGAAGCCGTTGACGCGGCAGGTGCCGGGTTTCTTGAGGTCCTTGTAGTGGGTCCAGTAGTACTCCGTCTCCTTCCGCCAGTGCTCGCCGAGCTGCTCGTGGGAGGTGATGTGATCCATCCGCTTGTCGTCGGCCAGCACGGCGATCACCTTGTCGTCCACCTCACCGCCGTCGTCGAACTTCATCAGGCCGATCACCCGCGCCTCCACGAGGCTGCCGGGGATCAGCGGCTCGGTGACCCCCACGATCTCCACATCGAGGGGATCGCCGTCCTCGTCCCAGGTGCGGGGGATGGCGCCGTAGGCGAAGGGATAGGCGAGGGAGCAGTAGCCGACCCGGTCCAGCTTGAGGTGGCCGGTCTCGGTGATCAGCTCGTATTTGTTGATGGTGCCGGAGTTGAGCTCCACGATGGTGTTGAGCCGCAGCTCGTCGACGTCGGCGAAGGCCGGCAGCACGTGCAGCAGGTTCGCCATCGTGCGGCTGGGGGCTTGGTCGATGTTCGCCATGGAGGGGCCGGCGGGCGGCGGCATCCTAAGGATCCGCCCTCAGGCCTCCAGCCGCTCCAGCTTGCGCTCCAGATAGGCGAGGAAGGGCTCGGCGGAGAGGGGCCGGCCGCTCACCCGCTCCACCAGCTCCTCGCCGTTCACGCTCCTGCCCAGGGGCCACACCCGCTCCGCCAGCCAGCCCCGCAGGGCCGCCTCGTCGCCGGCCTCCAGCCGGGTCTCGATCGGCCCCAGATCCCGCTCCATCGCCTCGCTGATCTGGGCCGAGACGAGGTGGCCGAGGGCATAGGAGGGGAAGTAGCCGAAGAGCCCCTCGCTCCAGTGCACGTCCTGCAGACAGCCCTGGCTGTCACTGGGGGGCGTCAGGCCCAGCAGCTCCTCCATGCGCCGGTTCCAGCGGAGCGGCACCTCCTCCACCGGCAGCTCCTCCTCCAGCAGGGCCACCTCCAGCTCGAAGCGCAGCACGATGTGGAGCCCGTAGGAGAGTTCGTCCGCCTCCACCCGGATCAGGCCCGGGCGCATGGGGTTGAGGGCCCGCCAGAAACCGCCGGCACCGCCCCAGGGGGCGGTGGGCAGCAGGGACCGGAAGCGGGGCTCCCAGCGCCGCGCGAAGGCCTCGCTGCGGGCCACGCGGCATTCCCAGAACAGCGACTGGCTCTCGTGCACCCCCATCGAGGTGGCCTCCCCCAGCGGCCAGGGGAACCAGTGGTCGCCTTCGCGGGGCAGGCCCTGCTCGTAGAGGGAATGGCCCCACTCGTGGGCGGTGGCGAGGAAGGCGGAGAGGGGCTGGCCGGGCACCACCCGGGTGGTGATGCGGAAGTCGGCGGGGCCGAGGGTGCAGGAGAAGGGGTGGGGCGACCGGGAGCGCTGGCAGCGGCGGGGGTCGTAGCCCCAGCTCTCCAGCAGTTCGGCGCAGAGGCGCTCCTGGGCCTCCTCCGGCAGATCCCAGCCGCCGGCCGCCGCGCCGGAGACGGTTCCGGTGCCGGGGCCCTCCCGCTTCGCCTCGGCGCGGGCGGCGATCAGTTCCGGCAGGCGCCGCCGCAGCGGCGCGAAGAGGTCCTCCAGCCGTGCCTTCGACACGTCCGGCTCGAAGCGCTGGGCGAGGGTCTCCCACGGGCTGCGGGGTTCGGCGAGCTGGCGGGCCTGCTCGCGGCGGAGGGACACCATCTCTGCGAGGGCCGGCGCGAAGACGCCGAACTCCGAGCGGCGGCGGGCCCCCTGCCAGAGGGCGTAGCCGCGGGC